>CAYRYT010000066.1:0-9636 GCA_964428625.1 uncultured Oscillospiraceae bacterium
CAGCAGATTGCTCTTGACCCAATGGTCGAAGAAGCTGCCCACCACCATGGGCACCAGGAAAAACAGAAGCACGGACAGGCCCAGGCCCATGGCCACAGTCAGACCCATCACAAACTTCTGGAAGGTCTCGTTCCCCAGTTTCTCCTCCAGCCACAGATCCAGCTTGGAAGGCTGTTCTTCCTCCGCATAGCCCTCCGGGGCAAGATCCGCCGACCGCAGGAGGGATTTGACGCCCATCACCTGGGAGTCAAAGAAATTCACGGCACCCCGGATCAGGGGCCAGGTAGCAAAGCTCCCCTTCTTCCGGATCTTCCGGGGGGTGGTTTCAATTTTCAGACCGTTTTCGGTGCGGACGACCACAGCGTCCTTCTCCGGGCCCCGCATCATAATGCCTTCGATCAGGGCCTGGCCACCGATCATGGTCTTAAACTTCTCAGCACTGGGCCGATTATTGCTCATGGCGATAAGTCCTTTCTTACTGGGTAATGGGCAGGCGCACTGTGACCAGAGTACCGCCGCCGGGGGCGTTTTCCAGATCCAGTGTGCCGCCGTGCATGGCCACGATCTCATCACTGACCGCAAGACCAATTCCGGAACCCCGGGCCTTGGAGCTGCCCTTATAGAATTTCTTCTTCACCAGGGGGATCTCGTCCTCCGGGATGCCGGGGCCGTAGTCCCGGATGCGGATGGCAACCTGCTTGCCCTCCAGATGGATGGAGGCATCAATCCGGTTGCCCTCCCGGCCATGCTTGGCAGCGTTGTCCAGAATGTTCAGCATAACCTGACGCAGGCGCTTGGGGTCACAGGTGATCTCCGGGATATCGTCCTCATTTTCCATATAATTCAGCACCATTCCATCCTGGGAAAGGCGGCTGCCATACATAAACACGGTATCTTCAAATTCTCCCCGGATATCCGCCAGCTCCACATTCAGGGTCATGCGGCCGTCCTGGATCTTGGTAAAGTCCAGCAGGTCCACCACCATCTCCGTCAGGCGCTTGGCCTCCCGGGAGATGATGCGCATACCCCGGCGGGTCTCGGGGTCCAGCTTATCCGAGTCCAGCAGCGTCTCGCTCCAGCCGGTGATGGCCGTCAGCGGCGTCCGCAGCTCGTGGGACAGAGAGGAAATGAATTCCGTCTGCATTTTCTCGTTCTGGTTGATCTGCAGAGACATCTCATTGATGGTCTTGGCCAGCTCTCCGATCTCATCGTCGTGCTTGATTTCAATCTGGATGCCATAGGCACCGCCGGCAATTTTCTGGGCCTTTTCCGTGATCTGTCCCACGGGAATCAAAATGGTCTTGAGATAGTAATTGCTGCTGAAAAGCACCACCGCGGCCACAAAAGCCAGGGCCGCCCCGGCGGTGAGCGCCACATAGACGATCTGCCGGTCCACAATTTTCGTGGAGGTGACATACCGCAGCACGCCGATCACCTCGCCATCGCTGTAGATCATGGGACTGGAAACCGCCATGATCTTCTCCCCAGTGGCCGGATCCACACCCACAAAGGGCTGAATGCCCCGCAGGCGCACGGCATCCTGAATATCCGCAGTTGTGGGGGGGGCCCCTGCCCAGGCACCGTAGGAGGAAGCGATCATATCCCCTTTGGCACTGATAAACTGAAGCTCAATGGTATTCTTGTCCTCAAAGGTCTGGGCATAGGTGATGCAGGACTGGAAATATTCGTTATAGTTCAGACTCAGGTAGCCGGAGAAGAAATCCGTGGTATTCCGGGCCCGGTTATACAGGTCTGACTGCATATTGTTATAGTAGTAGGAAGCGAAGGCCGCGGTGACCAGCAGGACACACACCAGGCCCAGGATGCAGACCACGCCCACCGTGTTGAGCATCCATCGCGACCGCAGATTGCTGAATTTCCTCATTGCTCCTCCCTTCCCAGGGTCAGGCACCCCATTTATAGCCATAGCCCCAAACCGTGGTGATATAGCTGGGGTTGGCGGTATCGTCTTCGATCTTGATCCGCAGGCGGCGGATGTTCACATCCACGATCTTCAGCTCACCGTCATAATCCCGGCCCCAGACCGCGCTGAGGATATCCTCCCGGGCCAGTGCCCGGCCGGGATTCTCCATAAAGAGCTTGAGGATATTGAATTCCACCTGGGTCAGCCGAACCCGACTGCCGTTTTTCTCCAGGGTGTGGTTCCGGGTGTTCATGGCAAAGGGGCCCTGGTGGAGGATCTCCACCCCCCGGGGAACCGTGCCCCCCACCCGGCGGTACAGCGCATCGATTCGGGCGGTGAGCTCCGCAGGAGAGAAGGGCTTGGTCACATAGTCATCGGCGCCGGTCATCAGCCCCGTGACCTTATCCATCTCCTGGGTGCGGGCGGTGAGCATGATAATTCCCAGCTGCTTGCTGTTGGCCCGGATCCGGCGGCAAACCTCAAAGCCGTCGATATCCGGCAGCATCACATCCAGAATGGCCACGCCAATGTCCGGGTTATCCCGGAGCTTGTCCAGGGCCTCCTGGCCGGTTCCGGCCTCGATGGCCTCGTAGCCTGCCCGCTGCAAATTGATAACCACAAAGGAGCGAATATTCAGCTCGTCCTCTAAAATCAGTACTTTCTTCATAAATTCCTCTTATGTTTCTCCCGTATTCCAATCCGTGCGGATCAACTGGAAGGCCTGGATCATGCCCTCCTGGGTGATGTCGTATTTTGCCGAAGCAACTTCCAGGTCGCAGGCATAGATCACGGTCTCTCCCCGATAGAGAACAAACCGATTGGATTTTCCAGCCTGTTCCTCCCGGTTGGTGCCGGACAGGGCATAGATGGTAAAAATCTTCTCCGATTCCTGGGTGTCCTCGTCCCAGATGTAGAAGCTATAGGTGTTTCCCTGCTGATCCACGGTCATCCGCCGGGCCCAATCCTCCCCCAACTGGAGATACCAGCCCCCCACGAAGCTGTGGAAAGTGTACATTTTCTCAATTTCCACTCCATCCACCGCCATGGCATACCAGCGGATGAAGTAATGGCGGCGGCTGGTGGCATCCATGGTCATAGGCTCCGTGGTCATCAGATCCGGCAGCTCCACCACACCGTCCTGGTCAATGTCGCAGGCATAGATATAGTGGTTGCGCAGAGTCTGGATGCTGGCGCCCGACTCATTGGAGAAAGTCACATTCACCAGCTCTCCCCGGAGCATGGTGTAAATATCGGTGATGATGGCGTTCTCATCCACGGCGCTGGCCACATACACCGCCGGGATCCCGCCGAACATCCGGCCGGTGATGATCCGTTTCAGATTCGCCGCAGGCTCGGACATATTCACTTCCTTGGAGCGGGTCATCACCCCATGCTCCGTATAGTAGAGGGTAGCGATGCCGGAATCCGTATTGGAGTCCCCCGCCGCCAGGATAAACAGCTCTCGGGTGCCGTTCTCATCCAGATCCGGGCACAGGAACTTGGCATAATTGGTGGAAAGGATCTGGTGCGGCTCATCGTCATCCATTTGGTAGACCGAAACGGATTTGGGCAGCTGATCCGTCAGCTGACAGCCCACCACAATTTCCAGTCCCGGCTTGTCATCCATCTGGATATACTCCACCTGGTCGAAGGCGGTGCCTTCGCTCTGAATGGTGGCGGTATGGACAAAGCCCTCTCCCTGATAGGTAAAGACCAGGATATTCAGGGGCTTCTCCTCACCGCCCTTGGCAAAGACCAGGTATTCTTCCTCCCCATCCCCGTTGAGATCCGCCGTTTGCACGGACTGCTGATTCTCCCCGGACACAGGGGCGCAGTAATCCAGCCCGGACATGGCCTTGTCCATGGCTGACTGGAGGTTTTGGTACTCCTCCGACCGTTTGGGGAGGCAGTACATCTGATCCACGGTGCTGGCACATCCCCCCAGGAGGAGGGCCACCAATCCCAGGATCCAAATTTTCAAAATGGGCTTCAAGTCACCGCCTCCTTCATCGCATCATTATAACACATTCTTTCGGAAAAGGAAAGCTATTTCACCGTAATAACTTTGTCCCCCTGGACGATTTTCACATTCCCCTGACCCAGCACCGCCGCAAGCTCCGAAAGCATCCGGCTGTCCAGGGCGCAGGTGGTGCCCCGCTTGCATTTCGTATCGGCAAAGTAGAGAACCGTCTTGCTCCCGCCGGGGAACATATTCAGGATTGCCCGGATCTTCCCATAGCGGGGATCCGCCTCTCCCGGCAGCTGCAGGTACAGCGTCCCCTCCCGGAGGATCTGGGGCCGGGGCTGGGGCGGAGGCGACTGGGGCTCCTGGGCGTAATCCGAGATGGGCCGGGCCCGGTTAATGACGATCTGAGGCTCCTTGTCGTCCCGCAGGGACAGCCGCCCCACGATAACCACCGGAGCATTTTCCCGGAGGTAACCGCCATATTGGCTCAAAATATTGGAAAAAGCCAGCATTTCGATGGATGCGGTATCATCCTCCACGGTGATATAGGCCATCATGGAATTATTCCGGGTGGATTTCACCTTCATGGCCTGGATAATGCCTGCCACGCTGACAATGGCATCATCCTGATAGGGACAATCCTCCTCCATCAGCCGGCCAATGGGGATCACCCGGGTATTTTGCAGATAATGGCGGTAGTCATCCATGGGATGGCCGGACAGATAGATCCCCGTGGTCTCCTTTTCGAAGCCCATAAGCTCGCCCCGGCTCAGCTCCGGGAGCTTGGGAATGGGCATGGCCGCCGCCTGATCCTCCTGGGCGACCAAGGCGAACAGCCCCATCTGGCCGTCCAGGTTCTTCCGCCGGGACAAAGAAACGCTTTCCATCATTTGCTCGTACACCGCCAGCAGCTCGCTGCGGTGATGGCCGAAGCCATCCATGGCACCGCATTTGATGAAATTTTCCACGGCACGCTTGTTCAGTTCCCCTTCTCCCATACGCTGGAGAAAATCCTCCAGGGACTGGAAGGCCCCCCCCTCCTCCCGCTGGGCGCACACGCTGCGGATCAGGCCATGGCCCACATTTTTCACGGCACCCAGGCCGAAGCGGATGGCATCCCCCTCCACAGCGAAATGATCGTAGGAGCGGTTGATATCCGGGGGCAGCACGGGAATCTCCAATTCCTTGCACTCGGCAATATAACCGGAGATCTTCCCGGCAGAGTCCAGGACAGAGGTCATCAGCGCCGCCATATACTGCCGGGGATAGTGACATTTGAGGTAAGCCGTCTGATAGGACACCACGGCATAACACACGGCATGGGCCTTATTAAAGGCATAGTTGGCGAAGTCCACGATCTCGTCATAGATGGACTGGGCCGCCGTCTCGGAAATGCCCCGGGCGATACAGCCGTCGATTTTCTGAACCGGGTCGCCATAGACGAAGGTTTTTCGTTCCGACTCGATGACCTTCATTTTCTTCTTGGAGATCGCCCGGCGGATGTTGTCCGCCTGGCCCATGGTATAGCCACCCAGGGAACGGAAAATCTCAATCACCTGCTCCTGATAGACGATACACCCGTAGGTGACCTTCAGGATCGGTTCCAGCTGAGGTGTTTTGTACCGGATCTTCCGGGCATCCAGCTTGTTGGCAATGAAGGTGGGAATGGAGTCCATGGGGCCGGGCCGATAAAGGGCCACGATAGCCGTGATATCTTCGATGGAACCGGCCTTCATGTTGACACACACACCGGTCATACCGGCGGATTCCAGCTGGAACACACCCTGGGTCTTGCCCGCGGTGAGCATTTCAAAAGTCTGCGGGTCGTCATCGGGAATCCGGTCCATGGAAAAGTCCGGATTCAGCCGCTGGATCTGCTCCTCCGCGTCCCGAATCACCGTCAGATTCCGAAGCCCCAGGAAGTCCATTTTCAAAAGGCCCAGTTCCTCAATAGTGGTCATGGTGTACTGGGTCACCACGGTATCGTCATTTTTGGAAAGGGGCACATAGGTGTACACAGGATCCGCCGTGATCACCACACCGGCGGCATGGGTGGAGGTATTGCGGGGCATACCCTCCAAATCCCGGGCCGTGTCGATGAGCTTTTTCACCCGCTCATCATTGTCATACATTTCCTTCAGCCGGGGGCTGACTTCCAGCGCCTCCTTCAGGGTGATGTGGGGGGTGGCAGGCACCAGCTTGGCGACCACATCCGTCTCGGCGTAGGTAAAATTCAGGGCACGGCCCACATCCCGGATGGCACCCCGGGCAGCCATGGTACCGAAGGTGGCGATCTGGGCCACATGATCGGCACCATATTTTTCCATGACATAGGCAATGACCTCACCCCGCCGCTCCTGGCAGAAGTCCGTATCAAAGTCGGGCATGGAAACCCGCTCGGGATTCAGGAACCGCTCAAAAATGAGGGCATATTTCATGGGATCCACTTCCGTGATATGCATGCAGTAGGCCACGATGGATGCCGCGCCGGAGCCACGGCCGGGGCCAACGGGAATACCGGATTCCTTGGCATAGCGGATAAAATCCCAAACGATGAGGTAGTAGTTCACATAGCCCATGGAGCTGATGACACCGATCTCATATTCCAGCCGGTCCCGGTATTCCTGGGGCGGGTCGGGATACCGCTGGGCAAAGCCGTCGTAGCAGAGTTTGCGGAAATAGGCCTCGTTGGTATAACCGTCGGGAACGGGAAAGGCGGGCAGATGATACTCGTGGAAGGTAAACTCCAGATTGCACATTTGGGCAATCTTCTGGGTGTTTTCAAAGGCCTCGGGCACATTGGGGAACAGCTCCCGCAGTTCATCCTCGCTTTTCAGGTAAAATTCCTCCGTCTGGAATTTCATCCGGTTGGGTTCATCCACAGTCTTTCCCGTCTGGATGCACAGCAGCACATCCTGGATCTTGGCATCCTCCCGGCGCAGGTAATGGGCATCGTTGGTCACCACCAGGGGCAGTCCCGTCTCCCGGGACAGGCGCAGAAGCCCCTGATTGACGGCTCTCTGCTCCTCAATGCCATGGTCCTGCAATTCCAGGAAGAAGTTCCCCGGCCCGAAAATGGAGGCCAGATCCAGGGCATAGTCCTTGGCTCCCTGGTAATCCTCCTCCATCAGGTGCTGGGCAACACCGCCGGCAAGGCAGGCCGACAGGCACACCAAGCCCTCGCTGTATTGCCGCAGCAGATCCAGATCCACCCGGGGCTTGCCATAGAAGCCCTCGGTGAAGGCTTTGGAGACCATATAGCAGAGATTTTCATAACCCTTGCGGTTCTTGCACAGAAGGACAAGATGATAGGGGTCGTTGTCAATGCCGTGAATCCGGTCGGACATGGTTCGCCGGGTGAGGTACACCTCGCAGCCGATGATGGGCTTGATTTCCGCCGCCTTGGCGGCTTTGTAAAGATCGATGCAGCCATACATCACGCCATGATCCGTAATGGCAATGGCGGTCTGGCCCAGCTCCTTGACCCGGTCCATCATCCGGTCGATCCGGCAGGCACCATCCAGCAGGCTGTATTCCGTATGGACATGCAGGTGGACAAAACTCATGCTTCCCCCTCCTTTGCCAGGGCCACCAGCTTCTTCAGCCGGTGATTCATGGCGGGCTTGGTAATGGGCGGCACCATCATGGCCGCCAGCTCCGTCAGGCTGGCCTCCGGGTTCCCCAGGCGGGCAGCAGCAGCCTCCTGGAGTTTCTTCGGCAGGCGCACCAAACTCCCCCGCTGTTCCAGGGTTCGAATGGCCACCAGCTGCTCCTGGGCCGCTTCCACCACCTTGGAGGTATTGGCATCGTCACAATTGCAGCGGCGGTTCACCTTGTTGTTCAGTTCCTTTTCCAGTTTCGCCTCCATGATCCCCATGGCAGCCACCGGGGCACCCAGAAAGGTCAGGCAGTCGCAGATCTGGTCACTTTGTTTGAAATAAAGCACCTGTGTTGCACCCCGCTGGGCCAGCTTCGGAGCAAAGGGCAACACTTCCCGCATGAGTGCCTCCGTCTCCCGGGCGACGCTCTGGTGGGTGGTTGCCAGCTCCATGTGGTAGCCCTTGGCCGGATCCGTCACGGAACCGCCGGCCAGGAAGGTTCCCCGGAGAAAGGCAGTTTTGCAGCATTCCTCCTCCACCATGGGCAGATTCACATGGAGGGACACCGTATCGTGGATATCAAAGCCGAAGGCCGCCATGATCTCGGCGATTTTCTCCGGCTCAGTGATTTGAAACACCAGCTTACCGGGGGCTTCCAGACTGGGGAACACATCGAATTCCATATGGAATCCCCGCCAGAACAGCTCCGGCAGGCACTGGGCAAATTCCCGGCTTTCGGTGATGATGCGGATGCCATCGGAGGAGAAGCTGTTGCAGAACAGCAGAATGCCAAAGACCTCCGCCCGGGCGCAGCAACGCTTCCCGGGGATCTCCCGGCAGATCTCCGCCTTGGCACCGGCGGCAAAGGATAGATTCATGGTCCGCTTCCTTTCCTTCTTTCTTTACCAGATGCGGATCTCCGGCTCCAAACGGATACCGGTGCGATCAAAAACCCTGTCGGACACCTGGCTCAGCAGAGCCCGGACATCCTCAGCGGTGGCACCACCCAGGTTCACGGCGAAACCGGCGTGTTTCCGGGAAATCCCGGCGCCGCCCACCTGGAAACCCTTCAGCCCGGCCTCATCAATCAGGGCCGCGGCATATCCCCCAACAGGCCGCTTGAAAGCGGAACCGGCAGAGGGAAGATCCAGGGGCTGGGAAGCGGAACGCTTGCCCATAAGCTCCTTCATATAGGCCTTGATCTCCTCTGTGGGCTTGGGCGTCAGCCGGAAATCGGCACTGAGCACAATGGCGGAAGTCTCCTCCAAAACACTGTGGCGGTAGGAAAACCCCATCTCCTCCCGGGAGAGGACACGGATTTGCCCCGAGGGCTCCATGATCTCCACCCGGGTGCAAACCTGGCAGATCTCCCCGCCATAGGCACCGGCATTCATATACACGCCGCCGCCCACGGTGCCGGGGATCCCATGGGCAAATTCCAGACCGGACAGGCCAAGATTTGCGGCAAACACCGCCGCCCGGGTCATGGTCACGCCGGACAGAACCCGGATGGTTCTGTCATCCAGGCGCTCCATGCCGTCCAGGGCATCTTTCAGGCAGATGACCAAACCGGCCATGCCCGCATCCGGTGCCATCACATTGGTGCCCGCACCTAAAACAGCATAATTACAGTCCAATTCCCGGGACACTTCCAGGAGTCGGGCCAGTTCCCCGGCATTTCGGGGGAAGGCCATGACCTCCGCCGGGCCGCCGATGCGGAAAGAGGTGTGGCGAGCCATTGGCTCATGAAAACGGATCTGAAAATCCGGGAGTAACTCCCCGATTTTCCGCTGAAAAACAGTTAATTCTGACATAAACGCCTCCGGGTGTATGATTATTGACAGTATACCATATCCGTCACCGGATTGCAATTCTCCCAATTGTGAATTTTTCGGAAATCCCCTGACAGGTTTTGATTTTGGTGGCATACCGGGCGCATTCCCCCAGCAGATTCGCCTATTTCCAGAAAAAGGCATCCTTTCGGATGCCTTTTCAGTAAGCCAGGCGGGCTTGATTTGCTTTATTCTCCGGGAATGGGCGAACATCTGTGTTTTGATTGGTTCAAGTCCCCGTACAGTATCTGTGCAAAAAGAAAAACGGCATCCTTTCGGATGCCGTTTTTGGTGGGCGAGGCGGGACTTGAACCC
>CAYRYT010000067.1:0-9421 GCA_964428625.1 uncultured Oscillospiraceae bacterium
GAACTGCTTCATGATCATTGCCGGGTCATCCATCAGCAGCACCCGGCCGGTGTCCTCATTCTCGGACTTGGACATCTTAGCAGTGGGGTTGGTCAGGCTCATGATCCGGGCACCAACCTTGGGCACGAAGGCCTCGGGGATCTTGAACACATCGCCGTAGATGCCGTTAAACCGCCGGGCGATCACATGGGTCAGCTCCACATGCTGCTTCTGATCCTCGCCAACGGGCACCAGATCCGGCTGATACAGCAGGATATCACCAGCCATCAGGCTGGGGTAGGTGAAAAGGCCGGCGTTAATATTGTCGGCGTTCTTGGCGGACTTGTCCTTGAACTGGGTCATGCGGGAGAGCTCACCGAACATGGAATAGCAGTCAAGAACCCAGCCCAGCTCCGCGTGCTGGTGGATGTGGGACTGGATGAACAGGGTGTTCTTCTCCGGGTCGAGGCCGCAGGCAATGTACTGAGCCAGCTGCTCCAGGGTACGACGGCGCAGATCTGCAGGATTCTGCCGGACGGTAATGGCGTGGAGGTCCGCCATAAAGTAAAAGCATTCATATTGATCGGCACGCTCCGCCCAGTTCTTCACAGCGCCCAGGTAGGAACCCAGGGTCAGATCACCGGAGGGCTTGATGCCGGAGAGCATTCGCTTCTTGGGGGTTTCGGGGGTCAATTCAGGCATAAGATTCACACTTCTTTCATAATACTTTTCAATATTCTACCACGGAACCGCCTATTACGCAAGGATAATTTCACATTCTCCCCTGGAAGAAAGAAAAACCGCATTTTTCCCCGGCGGGAATTGATTTATGCCCCGATTTATGGTATACTCCCCAATAGATCGATATGCGTATCTGCGCCTATGCCCCCGGGCTGGGCGATTCCACAATCAAAAGAGGTAGAAAACTATGGATTATCAAGCGTTAGCTGATCTTCTTTTTCCCAATGTGACCGACACGCCGGAGGATCTGGAAGCCCGCTATCCCACCCGGAATGCCCCGGAGGGCGCGGTCATCACCCGCATGGCGCCGTCTCCCACGGGTTTTGTCCATCTGGGCAACCTGGTCCAGGGCCTGACCTCCGAGCGGATGGCCCACCAGAGCGGCGGTGTGCTGTTCCTGCGGGTGGAGGATACCGATGCCAAGCGGGAAGTGCCCGGGGCAGTGGAGGTCCTCATCGATACCCTGAAGCATTATGGCATCCATTTTGACGAGGGTGCCACCCATGACGGTGACAGCGGCGACTATGGCCCCTATCGTCAGCGCCAGCGGGCGGCGATCTACCATGTCTACGCCAAGAAGCTGGTAGCGGAGGGCCAGGCATATCCCTGCTTCTGCACCGAGGAGGAGCTGGCGGATATGCACCAGCGCCAGGAGGATGCCAAGGATAATTTCGGCTACTGGGGCCCCTATGCCATCTGGCGGGACCGCTCCCTGGAGGAGATCCGGGCCCAGTTGGATGCCGGGAAGCCCTGGGTGCTTCGTTTCCGCTCCACCGGTTCCATTGAGAACCAGTTTAAGTTCGATGACCTGGTGAAGGGAAAGCTCACCATCACCGAGAATAACATCGACCATGTGCTGCTGAAGTCCGACGGTATCCCCACATATCACTTCGCCCATGCTGTGGACGATCACCTCATGCGCACCACCCATGTGGTTCGGGGTGACGAGTGGCTGCCCACTCTGCCGTTCCACATTCAGCTGTTCAAGGCCCTGGGCTTCAAGCTGCCCAAATATGTCCACATCGGACCGCTGATGAAGATGGATGGCAGCTCCAAGCGGAAACTGTCCAAGCGGAAGGACCCGGAACTGGCGCTGACCTTCTACAAGGCGGAGGGTTTCCCTATCCAGGCGGTGTATGAGTATATCATGACCATCCTCAACTCCAATTTCGAGGACTGGCGCCGGGCCAATCCCGATGCCCCGGCGGAGAGCTTTAAGTTCAGCCCCAAGAAGCTCAACCCCGCAGGCTCCCTGTTTGACTATGCCAAGCTCACCGATGTGTCCAAAAATGTCATTTCCAAGCTCCCCGCTCAGGAGGTGTACACCCTGCTGACCCAGTGGGCCCAGGAGTTTGACCCGGATTTTGGTGCCAAGCTGGCGGCGGACCCGGACTATGCCACGGCGATCCTGGCCATCGGCCGGGGTGGCAAGAAGCCCCGGAAGGATCTGGCGGTGTGGAAGGATGCCAAGGATTACATGGGCTTCTTCTACGACGCGTACCTGGCCCAGCCTGTTTTCGACGAGAAGTTTGAAAAGGCGACGGTGGCCGATGCCCTCAACCGGTTCTTGGCCTCCTTTGCGATCCAGGACGATGCCAACTCCTGGTTTGAGAAGGTAAAGACCATCACCACGGATATGGGCTTCACCACGGATATGAAGGCCTACAAGGCGGATCCTGCCGCCTTCCCCGGCACCGTTGCCGATATCTCCACCATGATTCGTGTGGCGGTCACGGGAAAGACCAACTCTCCCGACCTGTACACCGTTATGCAGATCCTGGGCTATGACCGGACGGTTCAGCGCATCCGCCGGGCTCTGGAGACACTGTAAGACAAAAAACGCAGCGGGCAAGCCCGCTGCGTTTTTAGGAGACGGCTATGAACTATACGGATTTGATTTTTGACCTATACGGTACGCTGGTGGATATCCACACCCGGGAGGATGCGCAGACCTGGGAGAAAACGGCCCTGTTCTTTGCCTATTATGGGGCGGACTATTCCGGAGCGGAGCTGGAGCAGGCATTTGGGGAGGCCATGGCTGCCCGCCAGGCACAGGCGGGGGCGAGCTATGAGTGCTTCCCGGATATTCCCGTGGAATCGGTGATGGCGGAATTATTTCGGGCTAAGGGCATCCGGGAGGAAAGCCAAACCCTGGGTTTCCAGGCTGCCCAGGTATTTCGCATCAGTTCCACCGATTATCTGCGGCTCTATCCCGGGGTGCTGCCTGCGCTGGAAGCCCTGTCTAAGGCAGGCTGCCGCTTGTGGCTGCTGAGCAACGCCCAGCGGGCCTTCACCGCCTATGAGCTGCGGGCCCTGGGCCTGGGGAAACAACTGGACGGGATCTATCTGTCCTCGGACTACGGCTGCCGAAAACCGGATCCCCGGTTCTATCAGGCGCTGCTCCGGGAGCGGGACCTGGACATTGCCAACTGCCTGATGATCGGCAATGACCGGCAGACGGACATCGCTGGAGCGATGGCCCTGGGGATGGACACCCTGTATCTGCACACCAACCTGACCCCGGCGGATCAGCGCCCGGCGGATCCGGCCAAGGGCCTGGACCGGAACCTGCCCCACCGGGAGTTCGAGGGCTGGGATTGGGAGAAGCTGACAAGTCTCCTCCTGGGAACCCAAACGCCATAATCAAAACATCCCAGGTTTTTCGAAAACCTGGGATGTTTTTGCCTGGTTACTGCTTGGGGTGGACCTTTTTCCGGGTGCCATCGGGGTAGACGATGGTGGTGTGCTCCAGCTGACCCACCAGATTGGCCTTCACGGAGTCGATGTAGATCCGGCGCAGCTTGTCCCGCTCGGTGATCTCCTCCGGGGTGAGCCCCTGGGCCTTCGCCTTGTGGGCCAGCTCGTTGATCCGGGCAATAACTTCATCCATTTTCATAGTAAAACCTCACACATACCGGTGGATAACCACCGAGATACGGCCCTTTTTCGTCTGACCGTTGACGGAATGTAATTGCAGCTTTCCCATACCGCGCAGGGAAAGGATGGCGCCTGCCTCCAAGAGTTTATCCGGCTTCTCACAGGGCATACCGTCGATGGCGGCCCGACCGGCGGAAACGGCCTGGGCGGCCTGGCTCCGGCTGATCCGGAAGCCCGAGCTGAGCACACTGTCCAGCCGCAGGGAGGCCAGGGTATCCCGGATCTCCTTGACCTCCGGCTCCGGGATCTGAACCTGATCCAGGGAAATCTGTTCCAGATGGATCTTGGCCCGACCGGCGCTGAGGAAATTCTGGAGGAGATAGGGGGCGATCTCTCCGGTCACGAAGAAATCACAGCTGCTTTCCCCCACGCAAATATCCCCAATGGTCTCCCGGGCGATACCGGCACCCATCAGGGCACCCAGAAAATCCCGGTGGGTGTCTGCGTCCCCGGCGTAAAAGCCGGCACGCAGACACACCAGAGGCCCCTGGGTATCCATAAGCCAGGATTCGTCCAGATAATCCGGCAGATACACCAGCATCCGCCGCTGGGCACCGTCGTAGCCGCCGAAGGTGACCAGCCCCGGCATATTGCCGAAGAGATAGCGGGTCATTTCCTGCTGGTGCAGGGTGAGAAAGGAAGTGGCGGCGGGCATATTTTTCCGCATCCCCATATTGATCTTATCCCAAATCTTGGCCAGAAGGAGACGATCCTCCGGGGTTTGGGCGATTTTCTCGATGTTTTTTCGATCCAATTTTATCACCATGGGTATTATACCATAGGATTTGCCGATTGCAAGGAAGTTTTTCTTGTTTCCGGGGCTTTCTTGGGGTATAATGGGTGGAAAGAAAGCAGGTGAGACAATGGTAATCGGAATTATTGGCGGCGGGGCCTCCGGTATGGCGGCGGCTTTGGCCGCCGGGGAGGATCCCAATGCCCAGGTCATTGTCCTGGAACGACAGGCAAGATTGGGACGAAAACTCGCAGCTACCGGTAACGGCCGGTGTAATTTGACAAATCTCCAAGCCATGGCCCAGGGCTATCACGGCCAGGAGCCGGAATTCGCCGCCGGGGCGCTGGCCCGGTTTGATGTGGCGGATACCTTGGCCTGGTTTCGTTCCCTGGGGCTGTTTACCGTGGCGGAGGACTCTGGCCGGGTCTATCCCTACTCCGACCAGGCCAATTCTGTGGTGGATGTGCTGCGGTTTGCTCTGGAAAAGCCTAATATCCAGGTGCGCACCGGGGTGGAGGTCCGCAAGGCCCGGTGGGTCGGATCCCGGTTCTCCCTGGATACCGGGGAGGAGACGATCCTGTGCGACAAGCTCATCATCGCCTGCGGCGGCCTGGCCGGGGGCAAGCTGGGCGGGAGTATGTCCGGCTATAAGCTGCTGAGCAGATTCGGGCATCACGCCACCAAGCTCCGCCCGGCCCTGGTTCAGATCAAAACCGGCTGGCCCGGTGTGGCATCCCTGAAGGGTGTCCGGGCCAATTGCCGGGTCACCATCCTCCGGGATGGGGAGATGTTTGCCCGGAGCACCGGGGAGCTGCAGCTGACGGAAATGGGACTGTCCGGCCCGGTTATGTTTGAAATTTCCCGGGATGTGTGCCAGGGGGAAGGGGATTGGGCCGCCTGCCTGGATTTCCTCCCGGATATTTCCCGGGAAACCCTTACCGCAGAGTTGAAACGCCGCCGAGCTGGAACGCTCCCCCTGGAAGAACTGCTTACGGGCATTCTCCACAACCGCCTGGGCCGGGTACTTACCAAGGCTGCCGGGATCAGCGGGGCCCAATGGGTCAGCCAGCTGTCGGATGACCAGCTGGCTGGGGTTTGCGAGGCTGTGAAGGCCTTTGAGGTGTCTTTGACGGAGCCTCTGGGGATGGACAGTGCCCAGGTCACCGCCGGAGGTATCCTGACCCGGGAATTTGACAGCCGCACCATGGAGAGCAAGCTGGTGCCCGGCCTCTACGCCTGCGGCGAGGTGCTGGACATTGACGGCGACTGCGGCGGCTATAATCTGCAATGGGCCTGGAGCTCCGGCCGCTGCGCAGGCGAACACGCAAGAAAGGAATCACCATGATCAGAATTCGAGAGATCCCCCTGCCCCCGGAGCACAATCCGGCGCAGCTGCAATATGAAGCCGCCCGGGCTCTGGGCATTTCCCCCTCCAAGATCCGCCGGCTGGCCATCGTCCGCCGCTCTGTGGATGCCCGGAAGAAGCCGGATGTGAAGATTGTCTATACCGTGGATGTGGCCCTGGAGGGCAATGAGAAGAAAATTCTCAAGCAAAGCGGCTGTAAGCGGGCGGTCCTGGCCCCTGTATCTTACTACAAACCCCCGAAATCCGCGCCGGAGGGTGCGCTCCGGCCGGTGGTGGTGGGGTTTGGCCCGGCGGGTATGTTTGCCGCCCTGATTTTGGCCCAGGCGGGGCTGTGCCCCCTGGTGCTGGAGCGGGGAGAAGATGCCCAGACTCGCCATGAAAAGGTTCAGACATTCTGGCAGACCGGAAGGCTGGATACCGTGAGCAATGTCCAGTTCGGTGAGGGCGGTGCCGGGACTTTTTCCGACGGAAAGCTGAACACCGGGGTGAACAATCCCCGGATCGGCTGGGTGCTGGAGCAATTTGTGGCGGCGGGTGCCCGGGAGGATATCCTCTTTGATGCCAAGCCCCATGTGGGAACCGATGTGCTGCTGACGGTGGTGCAGAACCTCCGCTGCCGAATCCAGAGCCTTGGGGGCGAGGTGCGCTTCGGTGCCCAGGTCACCGGCCTGGAACGGGAAGGTGACCGGCTCACCGGCCTTACTCTCCAAACCGGGGAGACCGTACCCTGCAGCCAGGCCATATTCGCCATTGGCCACAGTGCCCGGGATACCTTCCGGATGCTCCTGGCGGCAGGGATCCCCATGGAGGCCAAGCCCTTCTCCATGGGTGTGCGCATTGAGCAGAAGCAGGCTACCATTGACCTGGCCCAGTATAGCAAGGTGGATCCGGTGCTGCCCCCGGCGGACTATAAGCTGGTGAAACACCTGGAGGAGGATACAGTCTATACCTTCTGTATGTGTCCCGGGGGTTATGTGGTGGCAGCGGCCTCCCAGGAGGGGGGCGTGGTGACCAATGGCATGAGCTACGCCGACCGGGAAGGAGAGAACGCCAACGCGGCACTGCTGGTGACCCTGAATCCCAAGGATTTCCCCGGGGAGGGAGCATTGGCCGGTATGTACTGGCAGGAGGAGCTGGAGGCCAAGGCCTTCCGCCTGGGCGGGGGTAATTACCGGGCGCCTGCCCAGACTGTGGGGGATTTCCTGGCGGGGAGACCCAGCGCCGGGCCCCAGGGCGTGGAGCCCACCTACCGCCCCGGCGTTGCCTGGGGCGACCTGCGGGAACTGCTGCCAGAGAAAATCACCAATGCCCTGGCCAAGGCCCTGCCCATGATGGACGGGAGCTTGAAGGGCTTTGCCGCCCCGGATGGTGTGCTCACCGGGCCGGAGACCCGAAGCTCCTCGCCGGTGCGGATCCTGCGGGATGAACGCAAGCAGTCCGCCCTTGTGGGGTTGTTCCCCGCAGGAGAGGGTGCCGGATACGCCGGCGGCATCATGTCCGCCGCCGTGGACGGGATCCTGGCCGCAGAAGCCTTGATCGAAGCCTTGGAGGGATGACCATGGAAATCAATCGAGGAAACTGGCATATTCGCTGGCGCATGGGAGCCATGGGCATTGCGCTGCTGGTACTGCGCCTGCTGATGGAGGCCTGTGTCTCCGGGGCAGCGGTGATCCAGATGATCCTGCAAATGTTCCGCCAGACACCCATCACCGAGGAATCCATGAACCGGATGCTCATGGGCAACGGCTGGGGCTATCTGGTTTGTGTGGCCCTGGGGCTGCTGTTGGTGCTGGCCTGGCAGGGCGGGGCCATCTTCCCTCAAATTTTCCAACGGGGGAAGGCCATGGGCGTGGGGGATTTTTTTCAGCTGCTGTGCCTGGGCCTGGGTACCCAGGTTCTGTGTCAAGTCTATGCCCAGCTTTTGGAGCTGCTGCTGAATTGCTTCGGCCTGTCCGCCGTGGAGCAAATGAACCAGGCATCCCTGCAATGTGACACCATAAGCATGTATCTCTATGCCTGTGTGATCGGCCCGCTATGGGAGGAATTTGTATTCCGGGGTGTGATTCAGCGCTCCATGGAGATGTACGGGAAGCGATTTGCCATTCTGACCTCCGCATTCCTGTTCGGTATGTTCCATGGCAATATCATTCAGATACCCTTTGCCTTCCTGTTCGGCCTGATTCTGGGCTATGTCGCCCAGGAGCATGGCATTCTCTGGGCCATGGTGCTGCATATGTTCAACAATCTGGTGCTGTCGGATCTTCTTAGCCGACTGCCGGAGCCTGTGGGAAGCGTGATCCTGCTGGTGTTGCTGGCTTCATCCGCCATTGCCTCCCTGGTGATTCTGCTGGTGAATTGGCCCCGGGTCCGGGCTTATCACCGGGAATACCCCATGCGGCCCCGATTCCGGAAACTGTTCTTTACCGCACCGGGCATTTTGGTATTCTGCGCCGTGATGGTGCTCTATGCCGGCATGGCCCTGGCGGGATAGGCGGAACCGCTTTGAGAAAATGATAGACAAGAACCCCCTAATGTCGGATGTTCTGACATTAGGGGGTATTGTTATAGGCAAGTGTGCCGTTCCCGGGGGAGGGGAACCATGGATTTCCGCGTTATGCTTGCATATCCACGGGAGGTACCCACTGGGCATACCCTTTCAGCATTTCCGGGGTGCTGGTGTAATAGCGGACATTCTTGTTCAGAGCAGCGACAGCCGCCAGCTCCTCATCGGTCAGTTCAAAGTCAAACAGGGCAAAGTTTGCCTGGATATGGTCAGGATTCTTGGAGCCGGGGATGACGATGTTGCCGACCTGGGTATGCCAGCGCAGAATGATCTGTGGGGCAGATTTTCCGTACTTTTCCCCAAGCCGGGCAAACAGGGGTTCTTCCAGCAGCGCCTGATCGCCATGTCCCAGGGGATACCAGGCCTGAGTAGCCATGCCGCTTTCCTTCAGGAATGCTTTCAGCGCATTTTCCTGATGGTAGGGGTGTACTTCCGTCTGCAAAATCGTTGGCTTTACCTCACAAGTGTCCAGAATTTCCCGGATTTGTTCAGCGGTAAAGTTGGAAAGACCGATGGCTCTGACCTTGCCCTCTTTGTATGCCTTCTCCATAAGCTGATAACCGGCGATATAATTGCCGGAGGGCTGATGGATCAGAAGCAGGTCGATGTAGTCCGTGTCCAGCCGCTGCAGGTTTTTTTCACGGCGTCAGCCTGTTCATAGAAAGCGGGCCACAGCTTGGTTTCCAGGAAAATTTCCTCTCTGGCAATGCCGGACTTTTTTATGGCACGGCCGACGGCCTTTTCATTCATATAGGCATTGGCCGTGTCGATCAGCCGATAGCCGCACTGCAAAGCACGAAGGACGGAGCTTTCTGCCTCGTCAGGGGACAGCAGAAATGTACCGATGCCCAGCATGGGCATGTTTACGCCGTTATTTAAGGTGACGGATTCCATTTGCGTACCTCCTTACACATGTTTGCCCATTTCATAGGCGTTTTCCATTGCGGCGGTCTGCTTCACCGTTCCCGGCTCGTAGACACCGCCGGCGATGATTACGCCCTTTTCCACGGCTCCTTCCACGCAGTCGGCATAGCCACGGAAGCAGGCCAGGGTGGTATTGGCGGATGGGGCTTCCTCGTCTGCCATGGTGACAATGTAGTAG
>CAYRYT010000068.1:0-9100 GCA_964428625.1 uncultured Oscillospiraceae bacterium
ACCCACGGCCACGAGGACCACATCGGCTCCATCCCCTACTGCATGCAGCAGGTCACCTGCCCCATCCATGGCACCGCCATGACCAACGGCCTGATCCGGCTGAAGCTGGAGGAGCACGGCCTGGCTGACAAGGTCAAGCTCATCACCCACAAGCCCGGAGAGACCGTGAAGGCCGGCTGCTTCACCGTGGAATTCATCCATGTGAACCATTCCATCGCTGATGCCGTGTCCTTCGCCATCCACACCCCCGTGGGCACCGTGATCTTCACCGGCGACTTCAAGATCGATCCCACCGCCGGCGACGGCATGATCGACCTGGCCCGCTTCGGTGAGCTGGGCAAGGCCGGTGTTCTGGCCCTGCTGTGCGATTCCACCAATGTGGAGCGCAGCGGCTACACTCCCAGCGAAAACATCGTGGCAGAGGGTCTGGACCGCCAGTTCAAGAACTGCGACAAGCGCATCATTGTCACCACCTTCGCCTCCAATATGCACCGGATCCAGGCGGTGGTCAACACCGCCCAGCGTTACGGCCGCAAGGTGGCCGTCTCCGGCCGGAGCATGGAGAATATGCTCAAGGTCGCCCAGGAGCTGGGCTACCTGAAGGTCAAGGCCGGTACCCTGGTGGATCTGGCCGCCATCAAGAGCCTGCCCAAGAACAAGGTGGTCATCGTCTCCACCGGTTCCCAGGGCGAGAATATGTCCGCCCTGTACCGCATGGCTTTCTCCATGCACAAGCAGGTGGACATCACCTGCGACGACCGGATCATCATTTCCGCCTCCGCCATCCCCGGCAACGAAAAGGCCGTCTCCCGGATCATCAACGAGCTCTACCGTAAGGGCGCGGAAGTGGTCTACGAGAAGAGTGAGGGGCTCCATGTCTCCGGCCACGCCTGCCAGGAGGAGCTGAAGATCATCCACGGTCTGGTCAAGCCCAAGTTCTTCATCCCCGTTCACGGCGAGCAGCGCCACCTGCAGATCCACGCCAAGCTGGCCAAATCCATGGGCATGAACCCCCGGAACATCCATGTGGGGGAGATCGGCACGGTCTTTGAGCTCTCCGCCCGGTCCTGTAAGGTCAACGGCACCGTCCCCGCGGGGAAGGTCTTCGTGGATGGCACCGGCGTGGGCGATGTGGGCAGCGTGGTCCTGCGGGACCGGAAGCACCTGGCCGAGGACGGCATGATCGTGGTTTGCGTGAACCTGTCCAGTCAGGACGGCTCCGTCATCACCGGGCCCGACATCATCACCCGGGGCTTCATCTATGTGAAGGAATCCGAGCAGCTCATGGACGAGCTGCGGGAAGTGGCCCAGGAGGCCATCGACCGCTGCGGCCGGAAGCGGGTGCGGGATTGGTCCACCATCAAGTCCGCCATCAAAAACGATCTCAGCGGCTACCTCTATAAGCACACCAAGCGTAACCCCATGATCCTGCCCGTGATCATGGAGATCTGATAAACACCAAACAGCCGCCCATCCGGGCGGCTGTTTCACGGAGGACCCGGTTTTCCGGGGAAAGGAACTGCCAATGCGCTATGATTTTGCCCCTTTGGAAGGCCTGACGGACAGCATCTACCGCCGCCTTCACCACAAGTATTTCCCCGGCGTTGACCGGTATTTTATGCCCTTCTTCTCCCCCACGGTCCACCGCAGCCTCACCCCCCGGGAGAACCGGGAGCTCCCGATGGCGGACAGCGTGGCCTTCGTGGCCGTGCCCCAGCTGCTAACCAAAGTCCCGGAGGATTTCCTCTGGATGGCCCGGCAATGCGCCGACCGGGGCTACGGGGAGGTAAACCTGAATGTGGGCTGCCCCTCCGGCACCGTGGTTGCCAAGGGAAAGGGCGCCGGTATGCTGGCAGACCCCGAAAAGCTGGACGCCTTCCTGGATGCTGTTTTTTCCGGAACGCCCCTCCTCATTTCCGTCAAGACCCGCCTGGGTCTGGTGGATCCCCAGGAATTCCCCCGGCTCCTGGAGGTGTTCAACCGATATCCCATCCACACCCTGACCATCCACCCCCGGGTCCGCAAAGCCTTCTATCAGGGCGATGTGGACATGGAAATGTTCCGCTATGCCTACGCCAATAGCGTCAATCCCCTGTGCTATAACGGGGAGATCAAAACCCTGGATCAGGCCCGGTCCCTGGCGGCGGAATTCCCCGCCCTCCCCGGCATAATGATCGGCCGGGGCCTGGTGGGGGATCCCGGCATGCTCACCCCCGGCGGCACCACAGTGGCCAAGCTGGAGGCCTTTTATCAGGAGCTGCTGGAGGCCTATCTGGTGGAATTCGGCGGTTCCCGGAACGCTATGTTCCGCCTGAAGGAGAATTGGCAGATGGTTCTGCCTCTCTTTGCGGGCAGCGACAAACTCCGCAAGCGCCTGCTGAAAACCACAGATCTGGAGGAATACCGGGCCATCACCCGGGAGATCTTCCAGACCCTCCCCCTGCTCAGCCGTTGAGCCGGTAAACGCCCCAGTTCAGATAAGCGGCAAAGCTCACCCACAGCCAATAGGGGAGCAGAAGCATCCCCGCCCGCTTATCCACCGCCAAGAACCGCCAGATCGTCCACAGGATCAGCCCCCACAGCCCCAGGAGCCACAGAAACGCCCCGGCAAACCATTGAAAATTAAAAAACAGCAGCGGCCAGATCCCATTCCCCGCCAGCTGCAGGCCATAGATCCCCAGCGTCCGGTCAATTTCTTCCTTATCTCCGGCGGAAACCGTCACCCGGTAGGAGGCGTACCCCATCAGCAGGTACAGCACCGTCCACACCACCGGAAACAGCCACCCCGGTGGCGACAGCGGCGGCTGTGCCAGGGCCTGGAACTTCTCCATGGCCCCGGCGGTGAGCCAGCCCGCCACTGCCCCCACTGCCAGGGGTATCCCCAGGCACCAGGCCAGTTTTTTCCCTTGAAATCCCATTTTGATCCCCTCCTGTCCCTTATTCTTATGCACCGGAGGGGGAATTTATGTACAGCCCTGCCCATCGGCAAAAACTCCCATCCACAGAACACCGTGGATGGGAGTTTTTTGTATCAGGAAATGGGTTCAAAGTCCGCCGCGCCGTGCTTGCACAGGGGGCAAACGATATCGTCGGGGAGCTCCTCCCCCTCGTAGACCCAGCCGCAGACCTTGCACACGAAGCCCTTCTTCCCCTCCGTTTCCGGCTTGGGCTTCACCTGCTCCTGGTAGAAGGTGTAGCTCATGGTCTGGGCATCGGACATGACCCGGGCCTCGGTGACAGAGCAGATGAACATACCGTGGGTATCCAGGTCCACATAGCTGTCCACCTTCAGGCTCAGGAAGGAGTTGATATACCGGGGCAGGAACCGCAGGCCGTTGTCGGAGCGCAGCTCCTCCATACCCTGGAACTTATCCGCCGTCCGGCCGCTCTGGAAGCCAAAGTTCTGGAACAGGGCAAAGGGTGCGCCGGTATCCAGGCAGTTCACATTCATAACCCCCGTCTGCTTGATGACATGGTGGGAGTAGTTCTGCTTGTTGATGGTGACGGCGATCCGGTTGGGGGTATTGGTCACCTGGGTGACGGTGTTGACAATGAGGCCATTGTCCTTCTGGCCGTCGTTGGAGGTGACCACATACAGGCCGTAGCCAATGTTGAACAGGGCCGTCAGGTCATTTTTGTTGGCGGTGGCATCCTGCCGGGCCAGATATTCCTTGCACAGCTCCTCCGCCAGGGCCTCCACCTGGGCTCTGCTGGTATCGCTGAGGGCGGAGAGGATCTTCACCGTGGTATCAGTAAAAGTCAGATTCTTGCTCTTTTCCAGCATCTGGCGCATGACCTTGGCCGCCTGGGGCGCCCAGGAGCCGTTTTCCATCAGGCCGATGGTCCGGTTCTGGAAATTGCGCTCCGTCAGATGATGGATGAATTCCTTCATATGGGGGAACACATCGGCGTTATAGGTGGTGGTGGCCAGCACCAGCTTTCCATAGCGGAAGGCATCCTCCACCGCCTCGGCCATATCCGTCCGGGCCAGGTCGTGGATCACCACCTTGGGACAGCCCTTCTCCTGGAGCTTGGCCGCCAGGAGCTCCACCGCCGCGCGGGTGTTGCCATAGACGCTGGTATAGGCCAGAACAACGCCCTCGCTCTCCACCCGGTAGCTGGACCAGATATCGTACTTTTCCAGATAATGGCCCAGGTTCTCCGTGAGGATCGGCCCGTGGAGGGGGCAGATGATCCCGATATCCAGGGTTGCCGCTTTTTTCAGCAGGGCCTGCACCTGGGCGCCGTATTTGCCCACAATGCCGATGTAATAGCGCCGGGCCTCGCAATCCCAGTCCTCCTGGACATCCAGGGCGCCGAACTTGCCGAAGCCATCCGCGGAGAACAGGACTTTGTCGTAAGCATCATAGGTCACAATGACCTCGGGCCAGTGGACCATGGGTGCAGTAACAAAGGTCAGGGTGTGCTTACCCAGGCACAGGGTATCCCCCTCCCCCACCACGATCCGCCGGTCGGCATAATCCGTGCCAAAGAAGTTTGCCATCATCCCGAAGGCCTTCGCCGAGGACACCACCACCGCCTGGGGATAGAGCTTCAGGAACTTGTCCACATTGGCGGAGTGATCCGGCTCCATGTGCTGGACGATCAGATAATCGGGACTGCGCCCGTCCAGGGTATTCTGGATATTGTCCAACCACTCATGGGTAAAGTTCTGGTCCACGGTGTCCATAATGGCGACCTTCTCATCCAGAATCACATAGGAATTGTAGGCCATACCGTTGGGCACCACATACTGACCCTCAAACAGGTCTACCTGATGGTCGTTGACACCCACATAGCGAATATCGTTGGTAATGAACATAGTTTAACTCCTTCCAAGGTGTGTTTCCTTTATCATAGCCGATTTCCGGCAGAATGTACAATGGAGAATTCTTCCATCAGTCAAAGGCGTACATCCCGAAGAATGCCAGCAGGCCCTCCCCGCAGTCATACTCCATGGCGCAGGAATCCGCCAGCTTTTTCACAAAAATGCAGTAGGCAGACATACAGCAGTAGCAGTAGTCCGGGAAGCGGCAGGGCTTCCCCTCCTTCTTGGCGCAGGGACTGCACAGGGCGCAGCCGCTGGCCCCCACGATCACCCCGTCGATCCCCTGGGCCCGGAGCTTCATCACCAGGCTGATCTGGGCAGTATTGTGTCCCATTTTCGCCTTTTTGATAGCCGGGGCATCGGTATAGTCGGAGATTTCCCAAATGGTCTGCAGGACCAATGCCTTTTTGTGGGCCAGGATCCGGTTTTTCATTTCCTCCGGTGAACCGCAGTCCGGCGGGCAACAGTAGTTCACGCCATACTGGCCGCAGAGATTCTCCTCGCAGTAGGGACGAAACATGGGATCAAACACGATCTGCCGGGTATCCACCACGGCCGCCGCGGCGAAGCCCTCTCCTTCTGCCAGCCGGATCATTTCTTCCAGTGTCATAGTCTGCAACTCCTGTGTCAAAGTTCTGTTTCGCCGCCACCTGCCACCGTGGCGTTCTGAAAGCATTGTACCACACCCGCCGCCATTTTTCCAGTCCCCAAGTGGGCCCATCGAAGAATTCTTATCTCCCCGAAGGAGTCGATTGCAAAACAAAAACCAGGCTCTGGGAATTCCCAGGGCCTGGTTCTGCTTTACTTATGCAGCCGCTTTTGCAGCCAATCCTTCCCGTCGACGAACCGGGAAACGATGAAGCAGGAAACATAGTCTCCCGCGGCATTGACCATGGTTGCCGGAGGATCCACCAGATTGCCCAGGGCAATGGCGATGGGGTAGGCAATGGCCATTTCATTGGGGAAGAAAATGGTGCACAGCACCAGCTCGCCGGTACCGCCGCCACCGGGGACACCGGACATAGCCACAGAGGAGAACACCGCCACGATAATGGCCAGGATCGCCTCCCAGGTGCCGAAGTCCTTATGGAAGATACCAAAGAGGAAGGCAACCTTCACAATGGCGGACATAGCGGAGCCATCCATGTGCATGGTCGCACCCATGGGCAAGACGATATCGGCCACATCCTTGCTGATACCCGTTTCCTCCGCCGCTTCCATGTTGCTGGGGATGGTGGCCACAGAGGAGCAGGTGCCGAAGCTCACCGCCGCGGGCTTAAACAGATGGCGGAACATCTCCTTGGCACCACCCTTGCCGCCGCCGAAGCGGGCATAGATGGGAAAGAAGGCAAACATGTAGGCAAAGCACATCACATAGTAGATGATCAGCGTCCGGCTATAGTCACCGATGAGGCTGGGGCCATAGGTCGCCACCAGGGTGGAGAAGAAGCCGAAGAAGCCGATGGGTGCATAGTAGGTGACGATCTTGACCACCTTCATGATGCAGTCGGTCAGATCCGCCAGCAGCTTGGCGGTCATGGTCTCCCGGCCGCCGTTCATCTGGACACCGAAGCCAAAGAGGACGGCAAAGACGATCAGGGGCAGGATGGCCTTCCGGCTCCACAGTTCGGGGAAGTCGGGCTTGGTGAAGAAATTGATCACCATATCCGCCAGGCCCAGAGTCTGGCCCACTTCACCCTCGGTCACATGGTACTGGCCCTGGACCAGGGGGAAGATCCGGCAGACGGTGTACATAAGCAGTGCGGCAATGCCGGCCGTCACCAGGAAGCTGGCCAGGGTTACGCCCATGATCTTACCCGCCTTCTTCATGGAATCCATGTTGGCAATGGCGGAGGAAATGGAACAGAACACCATGGGAACCACGATGCAGAACATCAGGTTGATAAACACAGTGCCCAGAGGCTCCAGCACCGTAGCGCCGGGATCGATCACCGTCTCCCCTTCCTTGATCATGGGGAAGAAGGCACCGACAATGCAGCCGGCAATAATGCCCGTCAGCATGGTGATGATGAAGCCATAGTCCTTCAGAATTTTTTTCATTGAGATTTCTCCTTTATGTATGAGGATCGCAGGGGAATCTCTGTCATTATACCCATATTTTCGTAAGAATGCAAGGGGCATTTCCCCACAGGATCCGGGGAAAATAATTTCCAAAAATCGTCACAGAAAAACCCTTGCCTTTTTGCCCCTGTTCATATAGAATAAGTGCTGTATAATAATGATGACAGAAAGAGGCGTATGGATATGAACAGAATCGGATTTGACAATGATCTGTACTTACAGACTCAGTCGGAGCATATCCGCCGGCGGATCGCCCAGTTCGGCGGCAAGCTGTACCTGGAATTCGGCGGCAAGCTCTACGACGATAATCACGCATCCCGGGTCCTGCCCGGCTTCCAGCCGGATTCCAAGCTGCGGATGCTGCTGCAAATCAAGGAGCAGGTGGAGGTGGTCATCGCCATCAACGCCGATGACATCGAAAAGAACAAGATCCGGGGTGATCTGGGTATCACCTACGATCTGGATACCATTCGCCTGATCGATATTTTCCGGGGCTTTGGCCTGTATGTGTCCAGCGTGGTTCTCACCCGCTACCAGGAGCAGATGGCCGCCAAGGCTTTCCAGCAGCGCCTGGAGGGCATGGGCGTGAAGGTTTACCATCACTATGCTATCCCCGGCTATCCGGCCAACACCTCCCTGATCGTCAGCGACCAGGGCTTCGGCCGGAACGACTACATCGAGACCACCCGGGAGCTGGTGGTGGTCACCGCCCCCGGCCCCGGCAGCGGTAAGCTGGCCACCTGCCTGAGCCAGCTTTACCATGAGCATGAGCGGGGTGTCCAGGCGGGATATGCCAAGTTTGAGACCTTCCCCATTTGGAATCTGCCCCTGAATCATCCCGTGAACCTGGCCTACGAGGCAGCGACCGCCGATCTGAACGATGTGAATATGATCGACCCCTTCCATCTGGAGGCCTACCAGGCCACCACGGTGAACTACAACCGGGATGTGGAGGCCTTTCCCGTGCTGGTGGCCATGTTCCAGAAGATCCTGGGCCATTGCCCCTACAAGTCCCCCACAGACATGGGTGTGAACATGGTGGGCAACTGCATTGTGGACGACGAGGTTTGCCGCCACGCCTCCCAGCAGGAGATCATCCGCCGGTACTACACTGCCCTGTGCGACCAACGCAAGGGCAAGGTCACCGAGGAGCAGCTGCGCAAGCTGGAGCTCCTCCTGAGCAAGGCCGGGGTCACCCCGGATGCCCGTTGCGTCGTTGCCCCTGCCCTGGAGCTGGCGGAGCAGACCGGCAAGCCCGCTGCCGCCCTGCAGCTTCCCGATGGCCGCATCGTCACCGGCAAGACCTCCAATCTCCTGGGTGCCAGTGCCGCCCTTCTCCTGAACGCCCTGAAGGCCCTGGGTGGAATCCGGGATGAGCTGCACCTTATCTCCCCCGTGGTCATCGATCCCATTCAGCACCTGAAGGTAGATCACTTGGGCAACCGCAATCCCCGCCTCCACACCGACGAGGTACTCATTGCCCTGTCCATCTCCGCCGCCACCAACCCCACCGCGGAGCTGGCCATGGAGCAGCTGAGCAAGCTCCGGGGCTGCGATGCCCATTCCAGCGTGATCCTTTCCCAGGTGGACGAAAAGACCTTCAAGCGTCTGGGCGTCAACCTCACCTGCCAGCCCCGGTATAAGGGCTGAGCCACCCCCGCATCCCAACCGTGGAGCGCCTGTGCGCCCCACGGTTTTTTGTAGAAAGAGACCACGCGTTGGCCTCGTCCAGCGTGGAACAGCGTGCCGGCCCCGTAAAATGACAACCACCGGCCTGGCCGGTGGTTGTGTTTTTTGGTTTCCCTAGTCCAGCCTATCCTGAAGCACCCGCCTCAGCTTCTCCAACCCCCGCTTTTCAATCCGGGAGACATAGCTGCGGCTGATCCCCATGGCCTGGGCCACCTCCCGCTGGCGCTGCGGCCGGCGGCCTTCCAGCCCATATCGCCGGAGGATCACCTCCCGTTCCTGGCCGGTCAGGGCCGTGGCGATTGCCTGGCGGAGCTTTCCCACCTGTTCCCGGTCGCTGATCTGATCGAGCAGGCTCCCCTCCTGGCTGATCACATCCATCAGTTCCAGCGGTGTGCCATCGGCACCGGTCTCGATCCATTCCGACAGGGATACATACTGGGCAGATTTCCGCTGCGCCCGGAAATACATCAAGATTTCATTCGCTATCCTCACCTAACGGAC
>CAYRYT010000069.1:0-9046 GCA_964428625.1 uncultured Oscillospiraceae bacterium
GGTTTGCCAGTCAAAATCTAAATTTTTCACGCAAAAAACACTCCTGTTCATTGGGGTAAATTTGACCCGATAGAGCAGGAGTGTTCATTGGTTTGGCGAAAAAAGTTGGTTGGTTCGGGACGGTGAGATTATCCCGATCAATCCCCAATTTGTTGGTTCGGCTGGTGGAAGAAAAACGGGAATAAGTTCCCGTTTTCCTAGAAATTACCAACCTCGGCGGACTTTAGCTGAAGCTGGAGCTTGTCTGCGATGAGGGCGATAAATTCCGAATTAGTGGGCTTTCCCTTGGTGTTGCTCACGGTATAGCCGAAGAACCGCTGGAGGGTGTCCAGGTCGCCCCGATCCCATGCCACTTCGATGGCGTGGCGGATGGCCCGCTCCACCCGGCTGGGGGTGGTCTGGAAGGTCTTTGCCACCTGGGGATAGAGAACCTTTGTGATGGCGTTGATCACATCCATATCCTCCACCGCCAGGATGATGGCCTCCCGGAGGTACTGATATCCCTTAATATGGGCGGGGACACCGATCTCGTGGATGATGCTGGTAACCATGGATTCAATACTCTGCTGGGCGGGCCGGCGACCGACGGCCTTCCGCTGGGGCGGCGCGCTGCGCAGCTCCTCCATCCGCTCCACCACCGTGGCCATGTCGCAGGGCTTGAGCATGAGGTAGCGCACACCCAATCCGGCGGCGGTTGCGGCGACAAAATCCGACAAAAAGCTGGATGTAGCCACCACGGCGGGCTTGGTATCCAGGGAGGCCATGGCCCTGAGCACGGCGATGCCATCCTTCTTCGACAGCATCAGATCCAGCACCAGAATGTCGGGCTTGTGCTGGTGGAGGGCGGCAATGGCCTGCTCCCCATCGGTGACGCAGGCCTGCACCTGGAATCCCTGGCTGCGGGCCAGGGCGGCGGTGAGGGCAGTGGAGAATTCTTCGGCGCTGTCCGCAATCAAAACAGTTGTAAGCTTGTCCATAAATCCTTCGCTCCTGTCATGGTAATATGATGCATGGCAGGAAACCCTGCCGTGTTGACACCTATAATTTAGCATAATGTAGGGTATTTTGCAAGGAAATTCCGAAACAATCGCTCGTCAAAAACCTGGTAGAAACGACGGAATACGGTCGAAAAGCGAAGAAATCGATGCAAAATGCGGGGAAGAACGAAGAACTGACGATTATCATCGATGCCGGAAAAGGGAGGAAATGGTGCTTTCTGTGGATCCCGGGGCGTTTCTGCTGGGAGCGGTCTGCGGATCGGCAGTTGACGAAGGGGAAAATATGGGGTAAAATAAGCGCAACCATTCTGATAATATCAAGAGGAGGAACGAATTATGAATGAAGTTTGGAATCTGGACCCCATTTACCGGGGGTTTGAGGATCCTGCCTTTGCCGAAGATCTGGAACGGGCAAAGATGGAGGCCGGAGAATTCAGCGCCTTTGCCGACAGCCTGGATACCCTGGATCCTTTGCAGGGCCTGAAGGAGGGCATTGCCATCCAGGAGCGGTTCCTGGATCGGGTGGGAAAGCTGGCTGGCTATGCCTCTCTGCGCCAAAGCGCCAACACCAAGGATCCCAAGGCCAGCTCCCAGATGGGCCGGATCATGGCCGTCTATAGTTCCCTGGCCGGTCCCCGGGCAGCCTGGACCAACTGGGCCACGGCACTTCCTGACCTGATGGCGCTGGTGACCGGTGATCCGGAGCTGGCGGAGTACACCTTCCTGTTCTCCTGCATGAAGGACCACAGCCGCTACCAGCTTCCCAGCCGGGAGACGGAGATCCTGGCCCGGATGGGCCTGTCCGGCGGTGATGCCTGGGCGGATATGCAGCAGTACCTCACCAGCACCGTCCCCGTGACCTTCCGGGGGGAGAACACCAACCTGTCCGCGGTGCGGAATCTGGCCTATGATCCGGATCCCCAGGTGCGTAAGGACGCCTACCAGGCGGAGCTGGCCTGCTATGAGCGGATCCAGGATCCCATGGCCTTTGCCCTGAACTCCATCAAGCTGGAGACCATTACCGAGTGCCAGCTTCGGGGTTATGAATCCCCCCTGGATCGGACGCTGAAGAATGCCACCATGGAGCGCAAGACCCTGGATGCCATGCTGGGTGCCATGGACGAGTACCTGCCCAAGTTCTGGCAGTACCTCCGGGCCAAGGGTAAGGCGCTGGGTCATGAAAAGGGCCTGCCCTGGTACGATCTGTTCGCGCCCATGGGCAAGTCCTCCACCAAATTCACCGCAGAAAGCGCCCGGGATTACCTGGTGAACCTCTTTGGGGAGTTTGACGCTGAGCTGTCCGATATGATCGCCCGGGCTTTCGACAATGCCTGGATCGACTTCTACCCCCGCAGCGGCAAGGCCGGCGGTGCCTTCTGCGCCGGTGTGGAATGTTTGGGAGAGAGTCGGATTTTGACGAATTTCGACGGTATGTTTACCGATGTGGTGACCCTGGCCCATGAGCTGGGCCACGCCTTCCACAATCAGTGCATCCGGGATCACCGGCCCCTGAACCGGGACTACTCCATGCCCCTGGCTGAGACTGCTTCCACCTTCAACGAGTGCGTGGTCATGGCCTCCGCCATTGGCAAGGCCGCCGATGACCAGGAGAAGCTGACCCTCATCGAAAGCCAGCTCCAGGATGCCACCCAGATCATTTGTGATATCTACTCCCGCTATCGTTTCGAGACCATGGTCTTTGAAAATCGGGAGGAGCGGTTCATGGATGCTGATACCCTGTGCCAGTTCATGCTGACGGCCCAGAAGCAGTGCTATGGCGACGGTCTGGATGCCGACTGCCTCCATCCTTACATGTGGGTGTGCAAGAGCCACTACTACGGCCCCACCTTCTATAACTTCCCCTATGCCTTCGGCGGCCTGTTCGCCCGGGGTCTGTATGCCCAGTACGAGAAGGAGGGCGCTGCCTTCGTGGATAAATACAAGAAGCTGCTCTATACTACAACCATCGCCACTGCAGAGGATGTGGCCAAGGTTGCGGATATCGACCTGACGGACAAAAACTTCTGGCGCGGCGCGCTGCAGACCATCGCCGATCAGATCGACCTGTTCTGCCAGCTGGTGTGAGGTGGAAAGATGGATAAGAGAATTACCGCACTGACGGATTTTCTGGATGCTTCTCACAGTGTGTTCCACGCCACGGCCTACCTGGCCCGGACACTGGAGCAGGCGGGATACCGGAGACTGCTGGAGCAGGATGCCTGGGAGCTGGTTCCCGGGGGAAGGTATTACCTGACCCGGGGCGGCGCGGCGGTCATTGCCTTCCGCATTCCGGAGGGGGAGTGCCGGGGCTTCCGCATGAGCGCCAGCCACAGCGACCGCCCCACCTTTAAGGTGAAGGAAAACGGGGAGCTGGTGGGTTCTTACACCCGCCTGGCCACGGAAAAATACGGCGGTATGCTCATGGCACCCTGGCTGGACCGGCCCCTGAGCATTGCCGGCCGGGTGCTGGTTCAGACGGACCGGGGCCTGGAGACGAAGCTGGTGGACATCGACCGGGATCTGCTGCTGATCCCCAATGTGGCCATCCATATGAACCGAAAGGCCAATGACGGCCAGAGCTGGAACCCGGCGGTGGACACCATCCCCCTGCTGGGGAGCAAGGATGCCAAGGGGAAACTGGATGCCCTCCTGGCGGAGCAGGCCGGGGGTGAGATCCTGGGCCATGACCTGTACCTCTATGTCCGGCAGAAGGCCGGCATCTGGGGTGTGGAAGGGGAGTATCTTTCTTCCGCCGCGCTGGATGACTTGGAATGCGCCTGGGGCTGCACCCAGGGCTTCCTGAATGCCCGGGACAATTCCCATATTCCCGTGTTGTGCGTTTTTGACAGCGAGGAGGTGGGTTCCTCCTCCGTTCAGGGTGCTGCCTCGGATCTGCTGGAGAGCGTCCTGGCCCGGATCTGCCGCTGCCGGGAGCTGCCGCTGGAGCGGCTGCTGGCCCAGTCCTTAATGGTGTCGGCGGACAATGCCCATGCCCTCCATCCCAATCACCCGGAGATGGCCGACCCGGCCAATGCCCCGGTGGTCAATGGCGGCGTGGTGGTGAAGTTCAACGCCAACCAGCGCTATACCTCCGATGGGGTTACCGCGGGGATCTTCCGCCGGATCTGCGCCGGCGCTCAGGTGCCCACCCAGAACTACTATAACCGGGCGGATATCCCCGGCGGTTCCACCCTGGGCAATATCTCCCTGGGTCATGTGTCCGTGCCCAGTGTGGATATCGGCCTTGCCCAGCTGGCCATGCACTCCTGCTATGAGACGGCGGGTGTTCAGGATGCTCTGTACCTCCAGCAGGCGATGGAGGCCTACTACGGTGTAGAGCTGACCCGCAGGGGGGATATGGATTATACCCTGGAATAAGAAGTGTTCTGGCGAATTGCATAATTTTTCCTGGGAAAAACTGTCGGAATCCACCATTGCATAGGGAGTGGGCTTGTGGTAAAATAAACTCATATCAGTGCGCCGGCGCTACTCCACAAAATAGCCCCTGCGACACTCACAAAGGAGGAAACCCATAAGCCCGTTGGACTCACGGTGCGGCAGTGTGGAGACCTGTCGTAATGCGGTGTCATCATTTCATGGATGACCGCGAGGCCCTACGCGAGGAGTCGGTATGGCCGGAGTCGGTATTGTATGGCAAGTTTGACCCTGAAAAACATCAAGAAGATCTATCCCCACAGCAGCGAAACCAAGAAGGAAAACAAGAAGAAAAAGAAGGACGCCCCGGTAGAGGAGAAGAAGGTTAACCTTCAGATCACCGAGGAGGGTGTTGTCGCCGTTCAGGAATTCAACCTGGAAATCAAGGACAAGGAATTCATTGTTCTGGTCGGCCCCTCCGGCTGCGGTAAGTCCACCACCCTGCGTATGATCGCCGGTCTGGAGGAGATCTCCGGCGGTGAGCTGTACATCGGCGACCGCCTGGTCAATGATGTGGCCCCCAAGGACCGGGATATCGCCATGGTTTTCCAGAACTACGCACTGTACCCCCACATGACCGTTTACGAGAACATGGCCTTCGCCCTGAAGCTCCGTCACACCCCCAAGGATGAGATGGACCGGAAGGTCAGAGAGGCCGCGGAGATCCTGGACATCACCCAGTACCTGAAGCGTAAGCCCAAGGAGCTGTCCGGTGGCCAGCGTCAGCGTGTGGCCATTGGCCGCGCCATTGTCCGTAACCCCCAGGTCATGCTCATGGACGAGCCCCTGTCCAACCTGGACGCCAAGTTGCGTAACCAGATGCGTGCGGAGATCATCAAGCTGCGTGAGCGTATCAATACAACCTTTATTTATGTTACCCATGACCAGACCGAGGCCATGACCCTGGGTGACCGGATCGTCATTATGAAGGACGGCTTCACCCAGCAGATCGGCACTCCCCAGGAGGTCTTTAACCATCCCTACAACCTGTTCGTGGCCGGCTTTATCGGCACCCCCCAGATGAACCTGTTCGATGCCAAGCTGGTGAAGAACGGCGGCAAGTATGCCGTGGAGCTGGGCGGCACCACCGTGGAGCTGTCCGAGGAGAAGCAGGCTGCCCTGACCAAGAACGGCGTGCAGCCCCAGGATGTGGTGCTGGGCGTCCGTCCCGAGCATATCACCCTGCAGGAGAACGCCATCAGCGGCAAGGTGGATGTCCACGAGATGATGGGCTCCTCCGTGCACCTGCATGTCAGCTCTCTGGGCAAGGATGTGGTCATGGTCATCTCCACCATGAATATGACCGGCGCTCAGATTGCTGCCCTGTCCCATGGCGCGACCATCAGCTACGGCTTCGATGGTAGCGTGTGCCATGTGTTTAACAAGGATACCGGCATCAACCTGGAGGCCTAAACTACCCATCAAAAACAGGCCTGCCTTCGGGCAGGCCTGCTTTCTGTAGCCCCGGGTCGTGTCCGGGAAAAGGGGACTTTTTTACATGGTCAGGCCTGCCTGTAGGGGCAGGCCTGTTCTTTCCCGCTTTTTTATGGGTATTTTTTTACAAAAATGCCCGACAAGGGCCTATGCGCAAGGGGTTGCTCTTGACAAAGAGGGAAAAAAGTATTACTCTAAGAAGGTACGCACCCCGGGGACATGGTTCGCTGGGTTTGCACTACCTGATTTTTGGTGATACTGACGGGCAGGCAGACAATGCCCCTCCGTCATAGACTATTCCAGACCCCTTGCTGATTCTTTTCAAAAAGGAGTATTTGCTATGCGTGAAAGTGGCATTTTAATGCACATCACATCCCTGCCCGGGCCCTATGGCGTGGGCACTATGGGTAAGCAAGCCTTTGCTTTTGTGGATTTTCTGGAGGATGCCGGCCAGCGTTGCTGGCAGATCCTTCCGCTGACCCCCACGGGCTACGGGGACTCTCCCTACCAGTCTTGCTCGGCGTTTGCCGGCAACCCCTACCTGATCGATTTGGATCAGCTGATCGAGGAGGGTCTGCTGCGTAAGGATGAGGTGGAGCCCATTGTCTGGCAACGGAGCCAGACCAAGGCGGATTTCGGTCTGCTGTATGAAAATCGCCTTCCCGTGTTGCGCAAGGCCTATAGCCGGTTCACCGGCGGCAAGGACTTTGACCGCTTCTGCTGGGAGAATGGGGACTGGCTGCCGGATTTCGGCCTGTTTATGGCCCTGAAGGACCGCTTCGGCGGAAAGCCCTGGTACCAGTGGCCCGATGCACTGAAGTTCCGCCAGGCCCAGGCCCTTGATCAGGCCCGCCGGGAGCTGGCCCAGGAGATCCGCCTGTACAGCTTCATCCAGTTCCAGTTCTACCGCCAGTGGGAAGCCCTGCGGGACTATGCCCGGAAGAAGGATGTGCGGATCATCGGCGATGTGCCCATTTATGTGCCCTATGATTCCGTGGAAGTCTGGTCCCAGCCGGAGCTGTTCCAGCTGGACGAGAAGCTGGATCCCGTGGCTGTGGCGGGTTGCCCCCCCGACGGCTTCACGGAAGACGGCCAGCTCTGGGGCAACCCCCTGTACTGCTGGGAGGATATGGCCCAGGACGGCTACCAGTGGTGGCTCCGCCGCCTGCGGGCTGCGGGTAAGCTCTATGATGTGGTTCGGTTGGATCACTTCCGGGCTTTCGAGGCCTATTGGTCCGTCCCCTTCGGGGATGAGACGGCCCGGAACGGCCAGTGGGTGAAGGGCCCCGGCATGGACTTCCTCAACACTCTGAAGGCAGAGCTGCCCCAGGTGAGCTTTATTGCCGAGGATCTGGGCTTCCTGACCCAGGATGTCCTGGATATGCGGGACGAGAGCGGCTTCCCCGGCATGAAGGTGCTGGAGTTTGCCTTTGACTCCCGGGAGCCTTCCGAATACCTGCCCCACACCTACACCCGCAACAGTGTGGTCTACACCGGCACCCACGACAATATGACCATGCGCCAGTGGTTCGAGACCGCAACCCCCGAGGCGGTGAAATACGCCTGGGAGTATATGGCTCTGAACGACCGGGAGGGCCCTGTCTGGGGCACCATCCGCACCGCTTTCAGTTCCGTGTCCGACCTGTGCATCATTCAGATGCCGGATCTGCTGAACCTGGGGGCCCAGGCCCGGATGAATTTCCCCGGCACCATGAGCGATGCCAACTGGACCTGGCGGGCTGACTACGATGCGTTCAGCCCGGAACTGGCCCAAAGCATTCGCCGGCTGACCGTGCTCTACGGCCGCTGCGGCGAGACAACAAAAAAATCCCGGTGAGTATCACCGATAGATTAGGAGAAATGAAGAATGAATAACAACTGCCAGAACATTCTCAAGTGGACCGAGGCACAGCTGAAGTACACTTATGATGTCTCTCTCAAGGAAGCCACTCCCCAGGAGCTCCACGAGGCTCTGGGCGAGGCCGTGATGATGGCTATTTCCGAGGATTGGAACAACTCCAAGCACACCCGGATGCCCCAGCGGAAGGCTTACTACTTCTCCGCCGAGTACCTGATCGGCCGGCTGGTGTATTCCAACCTGTACAATCTGGGCATCCTCGACGAGATGAAGAAGCTTTTTGCCCAGCGGGGTGTGGACCTGGCCATCCTGGAGGACATTGAGGACGACGCTCTGGGCAATGGTGGTCTGGGCCGTCTGGCCGCTTGCTTCCTGGACTCTGCCGCCAGCTGCAACATCCCCCTGTCCGGCTATGGCCTGCGGTATAAGTTCGGCCTGTTCAAGCAGCGCTTCGATACCAACGGCAGCCAGGTGGAGCACGCCGACGACTGGACCAAGTTCGGTGATCCCTGGTCCTACCGCCGCTACAACCACACCGTGAAGATCAAGTTCCCGGAGCATACCGTGCTGGCCGTCCCCTATGATGTGCCCGTCATCGGCTATGGCACCCAGAACATCAATACCCTGCGCCTGTGGCAGTGCGAGGCCGAGGAGGAGCTGGATTTCAACGCCTTCAACGACCAGGACTATCTGCGGGCTCTGAACGAGAAGAACAAGGCTGAGGATATCACCCGTGTTCTTTATCCCAACGACTCTACCTGGGAGGGTAAGCGCCTGCGTATCAAGCAGCAGTATGTGCTGTCCTCTGCTTCCCTGCAGGATATGCTGCGGACCTACAAGCTGGCCCATGGCAACGATCTGAGCAAGTTTGCCGACTTCTATGCCGTGCAGCTCAACGACACCCATCCCGCCATGTCCATCCCCGAGCTGATCCGCCTGCTGATGAACGAGGGTATGTCCTTTGACGATGCCTTCCAGGTGGCCCAGAAGACCTTCTCCTACACCAACCACACCGTCATGGGTGAGGCTCTGGAGAAGTGGCCTCTGGATCTGCTTCGCTCCGTGGTTCCCGAGATCGTGGACATCATCTGCCGCATCGACGACAAGCTGAAGCGGGAGCATCCCAACCTGTTCATCATCCGGGACAATGTGGCCCACATGGCCAACCTGTCTACCTATGTGGGCACCTATATCAACGGCGTGGCAGAGATCCACTCCCAGATCCTGAAGGATGACACCTTCAAGGATTGGTACGCCGCCTTCCCCGAGCGCTTCCAGAACAAGACCAACGGCATCACCCCCCGCCGGTGGGTGGGCCTGT
>CAYRYT010000070.1:0-8933 GCA_964428625.1 uncultured Oscillospiraceae bacterium
ACTGTACTGAAACTTCATATGCGGCAGCTCCTTTCATATCACCGGTGTTCCGGTGTACTATTACTATACCACCATTTTCCCATTTCGACAAGGGGTTATTCCTGTAAATCTTCCTCGTCGTCCAGAAGTTCCGTCATCGTCAGATTGTAGATTTCCTCCGCCTTCTTCTCGAAGAGCTTCCCCAAGCGCACGGCCTGGCGCTGATCCGGGGCAACCAGCTCCAGGGTCATGAGGTTGCCAACCTCATCATCCAGGGACATCACCACAGAGAAATCTCCCCCCTCCCGGGGCAGGATCTGGGTCTTGACGAAGCTGCTCCGGCGCAACTGACGGTTGAACCGGGCCACAGCATTCTCCGCCCGCTGCTTCACCGTATAGGCGATGGAATCCTCCGTCAGGCTCCCGGCCTCCCGGCCCTTGTCGGTGATCTCATACTTTTCGTTTTCCAGCTGGCGCAGATGGCCGGATTTCACCATCTCCGGCACGGCGGTGCATACATCAAAATAGCTCAGGCAGTCGTCCTGGTAGCAAAGCTCATAGATCTCCTGGACGGTCATGGGGTAACTGGACCGGGCGGTGACAAATAAAATCAGCACCTTGACATCCAGCATATCGTGAATAAAACCTAATCTCTGCATCTCGTTCACCTCTTATTATTATTATACAGAAACCATAAAAAAAAATCAAGCACCCTGGGAAAATCCACCGCATATTCTGGCAAGAAAGGAGAATGCCTATGCCTACCCCTGTTTTCTGGATCCCCCCGGGGGATGCTGCCCTTGAAAAGGCCGCCGGAGAGCTTGCACCCCATCTTGCCGTCCATTCGGCCTATCACCCCGATGTGACCCATTTGCTCCTGCCCGTTCCCAGCCGGGATTCCGCCGGTGCGCTGCGCTGCAGCCCGGATGTGCCCGAAATTCTGGCCCGGTACCCGGAGATACGGGTTGTGGGAGGAAATCTGACCCACCCCGGCCTGGAACACCATCATACCATTGATCTGCTGGCCCGGGAGGATTATCTTGCCGGGAATGCAGCCATCACCGCCCACTGCGCCCTGGCCATGGCCATGGCCCATCTGCCCGTCACACTGCCCGACTGTCCCACCGCCATACTGGGATGGGGACGCATCGGCAAATGCCTGGCTCCCCTGGTGCGAAGCCTGGGCGCGCCGGTATCCGTCTATGCCCGGGGCGAAAAGGACCGGGCCATCCTCCGGGCCCTGGGCTATCCACCGGCGGATCCGGATCATCTTCAGGCCCGTTTGGTGATCAACACCGTCCCCCATCCCATCACTCAGGCCCAGCCGGGTAGCCTCTGCCTGGATCTTGCCTCCCAGCCCGGAATTCTCGGGGCGGATGTGATCCACGCCCGGGGATTGCCCGGGAAATATGCCCCGGAGTCCAGCGGAAGGCTCCTGGCCGCCACCCTGCTCCGTCTTTGGAAGGAGAATGCCCTGTGACCATCGGCTTTGCCCTCTGCGGTTCCTTCTGTACTTACCGCCAGGTGTTTCCCACCATGGAAGCTCTGGCCAAAGAATACGATGTGATCCCCATTTTCTCCCCCGCCAGTGCTACCCTGGACACCCGCTTCGGAACGGCGGCAGAGCATCTGGCCCGGGCGGAAAAAATTTGCGGACATCCGCCCCTGACCACCATCCCGGCCGTGGAACCCATTGGCCCGAAAAAGCGTCTGGATGCCCTGGTCATTGCTCCCTGCACCGGCAATACCCTGGCAAAGCTGGCCCAGGGCATTGCCGACACCCCGGTGACCATGGCGGCCAAAAGCCATCTGCGCAACGGCCGTCCGGTGATTCTGGGGATCTCCACCAACGATGCCCTGGCCGGGGCCGGGGAAAATATCGGCAAGCTCCTGAACCGGAAGCACTATTATTTCGTTCCCTTCGGTCAGGATGATCCCCTGGAAAAGCCCGCCAGTGCCGTGGCCGATTTCCGTCTGCTCCCCCAGACCCTGGCCCTGGCCCTGAAGGGCCGGCAGATCCAACCCCTGCTGATCCAAAGAAGCTGACAAAAGGAAGGAACCGCCGCCTCTGCTGTCGTCCCGGCCCAGAAGGCAAAAAAGTGGAGCGTATCCATGGCGATACGCTCCACATATTCTCTCCGGGAAACCCGGCGGAGTCCGATAGCACGGTGTTACTTTCCGCAGCCGGGGCAATCCTGGCAGCCGCAGCAGCAGCCGGACTTTTTTCTCCGGGTCAGCGCCCAGAGCAGCCACAGGCCCACGGCACCCAGAATCCCATAATCCAAAACACTCACAGCAGTACCCCCATACCCTGGTAGACCAGCCAAGCCGCAAGCCAGGCCACGACACACTGCATACACACCAAGCCCAGGGCCTTCCAGCCGGAGCCCAGCTCCCGCTTCACCGTGGCCACCGCAGCTACACACGGGGTATAAAGCAGGCAGAAGGTCAGAAAGCTGGCTGCCGAGGCCGGGGTAAACAGGGTATGCAGGGCGACGGTCAGCTGCTCCGTACTCACCCCCAGGATCACGCCGAAGGTGCTCACCACCGCCTCCTTAGCGGTGAAGCCGGAGACGAGAGCGGTGACCATCCGCCAGTCCCCAAAGCCCAGCGGGGCAAACACCGGGGCGATCAGCCGTCCCACCGCCGCCAGAATACTGTCGGAGGAATCCTCCACCACATTCAGCCGCAGATCAAAGCTCTGGAAGAACCAGATCAGCACCGTAGCCCCGAAGATCACCGTAAAGGCCCGGGTGAGGAAATCCTTAGCCTTCTCCCACATCAGCAGACCCACGCTTTTGGCCGAGGGCAGGCGATAGTTTGGCAGCTCCATAACGAAGGGCACAGGCTTTCCGTGGAAGGCCGTATTTTTCAGAATCAGGGCGATCAGCACCCCCACCACCATGCCGCCGAAATACAGGGCGATCATCACCGCCAGCTCATGGCCGGGGAAGAAAGCCGCGGCAAACACGGAATAAATGGGAATTTTGGCCGAGCAGCTCATGTAAGGGGTCAGGAGAATGGTCATCTTCCGATCCCGCTGGGAGGACAGGGTGCGGGTGGCCATAATGGCCGGAACGGAGCAGCCGAAGCCGATGAGCATGGGCACAAAGCTCCGGCCGGACAGGCCGATCCTGCGCAGGAGCTTGTCCATTACAAAGGCGACCCGGGCCATATACCCCGAATCCTCCAGAATCGACAGGAAGAAAAACAGAACCACGATCAGGGGCAGGAAGCTCAGGACACTGCCCACACCGGCAAAGATCCCGTCGATCACCAGGCTGTGTACCACCGGATTGATGCCATAGGCCGTCAGCGCCCGATCCGCCAGCAGGGTCAGGCCGTCCACCCCATAGGCCATCAGGTCGGAAAGCCAGGCCCCAAAGACCTCAAAGGTCAGATAGAACACCCCCGCCATAATAGCCACAAACAGGGGCAGTGCCAGATACTTATTGGTAAGCACCCGGTCGATCTCCACGCTGCGCTTGTGCTCCTTGCTTTCGTGGGCCTTGACCACACACTCGCCGCAGACCTTTTCAATAAAGTTGTAGCGCATATCCGCCAGGGCCGCGTTCCGGTCCAGGCCGGTATCCGCCTCCATCTCGATGATGGAATGCTCCAGCAGCTCCCGTTCGTTCTGGCTCAGCTCCAGCAGGTCATAAAAATCTGTCTCGCCCTCAATGAGCTTGGTGGCGCAGAAGCGCCGGGAGATCTGTGCCCGCTGGGCATGATCCTCGATGAGGTGGCACACCGCATGGATGCACCGGTGCACCGGGCCATCGGGACAAAAGTCCTGAACCTTGGGCTTTTCCCCCTTTCGGGCAGTGGCCAGCAATACATCCACCAGCTCCGACACGCCCTCGTTCTTCGCCGCAGCAATGGGCACCACGGGAACGCCCAGCTCCCGGGACATTTTCTTCACATCCACGCTGCCCCCGTTGCCCCGAAGCTCGTCCATCATATTCAGGGCAATGACCATGGGCACATTCAGCGCCAGCAGCTGTAAGGTCAGATACAGGTTCCGCTCCATATTGGTGGCATCCACGATATTCAAAATGGCATCGGGCTTCTCCCAAAGGATGAAGTCCCGGGTCACGATCTCCTCCTGGGTATAGGGCCGGATGGAGTAAATTCCCGGCAGATCCACCACCTGGTGCTCCGTGCCCCGGATGGTGCCCATTTTCTGGTCCACCGTCACCCCGGGGAAATTGCCCACATGCTGATTGGAGCCGGTGAGGGCATTGAACAGGGTCGTCTTGCCACAGTTTTGATTTCCCGCCAAGGCAAATATCATACCACCGTCTCCTCCCGAATTGTAATCTGCCGGGCATCCTCCCGGCGGAGGGTCAGCTCATAGCCCCGCACCTGGATCTGGATGGGATCCCCCATGGGGGCTATCTTCTGCAGCCGCACCCGGGTGCCTGGGATCATCCCCATATCCAAAAACCGCAGGCGCAGCGGCCCCTGGCCGCCCACCTGATCGATCACGGCCTGCTGGCCGATTTTCAAATCATCCATCGTCATATTGCATCATCCTTCCGGCTCTGTGGATCCATTGTGGCACCTATTATAATACGCCCCCAGAGAGTTTGCAATAGGTAACACCGCAAAATTCCCCCAATTGTTGCACATTTGCAACGCAGGGCTCGCTTTTTTACAGCCACTCCGGCTCTTGCGGTTCAAGGGATCCTCCGTTTTGCCGGTTTGGTTGGCCTCCTTTTTGAATGCAGTGCCACCACACAGACTTTTCAATTGTGCAAAAACCGCCCGGACATTTTCTGTCCGGGCGGTCTCGGTATGCATGATACATAAACCAGCGCGTCTTCATCGCTTCTGAAATTGCCTTGCAAGGGTGCATCGTCCGGCTGGGCTTTCCTTCTCCTATGCTACCATGCCGTTGTATGGGCAACGCTCCTTGACCGGCATGTAAACGCCTGGTCAACCATTGGCATTCTGGCCGATGGTCATAATGTCGTAGGGTGTCGTCTGGTAGACGATGTAGTTCAGCCAATTGCAGAACAGCAGATTGGCATGTCCCCGCCACCGAACGATGGGCTCCGCCCGGTCGTCGTCCCCGGGGAAATAATTGGCCGGCGGCTGAATGGGCAGGCCCAGATTTTTGTCCCGGAGATACTCCTTTTTCAGGGTATCCGGGTCATATTCCGAATGGCCGGTAATGAAAATCTGCCGTCCTTCCTTGCTCATCACGGCGTAAACCCCCGCTTCCCGGGAGGAAGCCAGGATCTTCAAGCCGGGCACGGCCTCGATGTCCTCCCGGCGGACGGTGGTGTGCCGGGAATGAGGCACATAGAAGGTATCGTCAAAGCCCCGGAGCAAAATGGAACGCTTATAGTCCGCCTGGTGGGGATAGACGCCAAAGAGCTTCTCCGCCAGGGGATACTTCTGGATCCCATAGTGATAGTAAAGCCCCGCCTGGGCACCCCAGCAAATGTGGAAGGTACTGTGGACATGGGTCTTGCTCCACTCCATGATCCGGCACAGCTCCGGCCAGTAATCCACTTCCTCAAAGGCCATTTGCTCCACCGGCGCGCCGGTGATGACCATACCGTCGAATTTCCGATCCTTCAGCTCATCAAAGCTCTTATAGAAATTCAGCAGGTGCTCGGCGGATACATTCTTACTGGCGTGGGAGCTGGTGTGCATCAGCTCCAGCCGAACCTGGAGGGGGGTGTTGCCCAGCAGACGGGTCAGCTGGGTCTCCGTGGCCACCTTGGTGGGCATGAGATTCAGCAGAACGATCTCCAGAGGGCGGATATCCTGGGTGCTGGCCCGGTTCTGGGCCATAACAAATATGTTCTCCCGCAGCAGCGTCTCCGCGGCGGGCAGTTCGTTGGGTATTTCAATGGGCAAGGGGGAACCTTCTTTCTAAGCCACTTGGTTTTGTGGCCATTCTACCCCAAAACCGTGGATTTGTCAACGATTTGTGTCCCCTGATAATAGTGGGTCAGGATCTGGGTATACAGGCTTCCCTTCCGGGCCATGGCATCCGCCCCATATTGGCTCATGCCCACCCGATGGCCATAGCCCCGGGTGGTGACGGTGATATGATCCCCCACCACCGTCAGGCGGAAGGCGGTGGAACGCAAGCCCAGCCGTTCCCGCAGCTCCGTGCCGGTGTAGGCTTCTCCGCAGATCTCCAGCTTCTCCACACCCCCGCCCTGGGTATAGGTCACGGTACCGAACCACTGGGCGGGCATCCCCGCCAAATCCTTCCCCAAACAGGCCGCAAATTCCCGGGCGGTGAAGGTGACGGTATCCGTGAAATGAACTGCTTCCTCCTCCCCGGGGCTGTCCGTTGCCTGCAAATAGGGCACATCCGCTCCCCACACCGCCAGAGCATCCTCCGTTCGTCCGCCGGAGCAGGAAAAATAGGTAGCATCTATTAGGGCACCTTCATAAACCAGCACCTGCCCCGCTGTTGCCGCCACAGCAGCGCGGATCGTTTCCACCTGGGCAGCATCCTCCCATTGTCCGGGATCCGTGTAGGCCTGGCAGCAGGCATAGTCGGTACACACCCCGCCCCCGGGGTGCTTGGTGCCCTGGGTGACCCGGCGCAGGGCGTAGGTCCTGGCCACCACCGCCTGGGCCTTCAGGGCCTCCTCCGCGAAATCCGCAGGCATTTCCCCCAGCACCACCCCCACCAGGTATGCCTCCAGATCCATTTCCGTCCAGGTTCCATCCGCCAGCATCACGGGGAGCAACTCACCATCCATCGCCGTAGTCCCGGCCACAGATGTGGTCTCCGGGGTAGTTCCCGGTGGTTGGGGACTCGCCGCTGCGGCCCAATTCAGGGCCACCCAGGGAATCACCGCACCCAGCAGCAGGCCCCCTGCCATCGCTTTGGTAAAATCCTTCACTGCGCATCGCCTCCCATGGTGATTTTACCAGATTTCCCCCTGTTTTTTTGCCGGATAATCCCCGGAATCCTGGTAATTTTTTCCCCGGGCCTTGACATCAATCCCCCCGCCCGGTATAATGATTACAAAAAATAACAAAATTCTACTGGAGCAATTCATATGAAAAAAACTGGAAAAGTTCTGGTGCCCTTGCTGCTGGCTCTGGCCCTCATCGCCTGCACCATTTGGTACCTGTTTGTGTATGACCGGGAGCTGACCCGGGATTTGCTGATCTACCAGGCCCGGCAGTGTGAAAAATCCGGAAACCATGAGCTGGCCTCCTGGTTCTATCTTCAGGCCTATTCCCATGCGGATAACGACCAGGATGTGGCCATTGAGCTGGCCCAGCAGTACCAGTCCTCCGGCAATTTCACCAAGGCGGAGTATGCCCTGTCCCAGGCCATTGCCGACCGGGCCAGCGCCCCCCTGTACCAGGCTCTGTGCCGGGTGTATATCGCCCAGGACAAGCTGCTGGACGCGGTGAGCCTGCTGGATAACATCCCCGACCCCGCCATCAAAGCGGAGCTGGATGGGATGCGTCCTGCCGCACCTGCCACCAATTATGCCCCGGGCTTCTACACCCAGTATCTGCAGATCGATATTGACGCCCAGGACGGAACTCTCTATGTCACCACCAATGGGGAATACCCCTCCGTGATGGATGTCCCCTATACTGAGCCCATTACCTTGGGTGCCGGCGAGACCACCGTATATGCCATTTGTGTCAGCGACAGCGGTCTGGTCAGCCCCTTGACGGTGTGCGGCTATACCATCGGCGGTGTGGTGGAGCCGGTCACCCTGGCGGATGCCGCCATGGACAATGCCATCCGGACAGCCCTGGGTGTGGATGCCGACACCGTGCTTTACACCGATCAGCTGTGGACCATTACGGAGTTCACCGTTCCCAGCCAGGCGGAAAACTATCAGGATCTGGCTCTGCTGACTTATGTCCGCTCCCTGACCTTTGAGGGCGGTGTCCCCGGTCAGCTGGCTTCCCTGGCGGGTCTTGCCCAGCTGAAGGAGCTGAACATCTACAGTCTGCGTGTCAACACCGAGGAGCTGGCCGTCATCGGTAGCCTCCCCGCCCTGGAGAAGCTGACCCTCTCCGGCTGTTCCCTGTCCACTGTGGAGCCTCTGTCCGGCCTGACACAGCTGCGCTACCTGGATCTGAGCTACAATACCATCGGCAATCTCACCCCCCTGGTGGGGATGACCCAACTGACGGAGCTGTATCTCCAGCACTGCGCCGTGTCCGGTCTGGATGCCCTGACGGGTCTTTCCGAGCTGCAGACCCTGAACCTGAGCTACAACGCCGTGACGGATGTCACCCCTCTGGCTTCTCTGAAATCCCTGTTCCGCCTGGATCTGAGCAACAACCGCCTGACCTCCCTGGATCCCCTGTGGAATCTCACGGCGCTGTCCGAGCTGGATGCCTCCCACAACAGTCTCACCCAGGTGACGGCCCTGGTGGGCTGCGTCGGTCTGAAGGAGCTGGATCTGTCCAGCAATCAGCTAACCGATGTTCTGGAGCTGGGAAGCCTCACCGGGCTTCAGACTCTGCGCCTGGCCACCAATCAGATCACCCAGCTTCCCGCCTGGAGCAAGGATGCCCAGCTGATCACCATTGACGCATCCTACAACCTGATCACCGATCTGACTCCCCTGGCGGGTCTTCCCCTGCTGAACAATGTTTACATGGATTACAACCAGGAGCTCGCCTCCATCGAGTGTCTGGCCTCCTGCAAGCTCCTCAGCCGGGTGGATGTCTATGGAACCCAGGTCACCCAGGTTCACGCCCTGACAGATATAGGCGTGGTGGTAAACTACAATCCCATGGGTTAATGCCAACCTATGCAAACAGCCTGCCCCAAAGGCGTATGCCCCATAGGTACATTTTGTGACCTATGGGGCATAATGCTAGTACGGTACAAAAAGAACCCACAGATCACTTACTAATTTGTGATCTGTGGGCTTTTTTTACTTATTTCTCAATTTATAGTCTTTCCTCTTCAAGCTTATGGATCTTCTTAGTGAGGA
>CAYRYT010000071.1:0-8894 GCA_964428625.1 uncultured Oscillospiraceae bacterium
ATCATGCCTGTTCCACAAAATTCAGTTTTTACTGTCTTATGAGCACCGAGCTTTAATCACCCGTGCCTTTTTCACCCCATTCTCCAAAAAAGCTCCCCTTACCAAGGGGAGCCTTTGTTACCGGCCTTTCCGGTTCGGCGGGGGTGCTCAGGAATCGCTACCCTTCGGGCCGATTAAGAATCGGCCCCTACCTGGGCCTGGTGGTGCTGACCGACATTTTACGGAATTCGGGCTTCCATCCCCTCAGTCATGCTGTTCGCATGACAGCTCCCCTTGCTAAGGGGAGCCTTTTTTCGCCTGATGCTCCCCGAAGTTCGGGGAGCCTTTTGGGACTTCCTGGTAGGGAGACGAAAAAAACCGCCCTGTTAGTAGAACAGGGCGGGATTTTTTATTGGTAACTCACCGGACTGCCGGAAGGAATGATTCCCACATAGCTCCGGCCCACACCCAGGGAAATGGGCGTGCCGTCGGTGCGGGTGAAGGCGAAGGGCTCCCGCTCCCCGCTCCGGGTCCACTGGATGGGGATGATCTGGCCACCGCAGGCATAATATCCCGTGCCGCTGCCCACCAGCTCCGCAAAGACCCGGTAGCCGTCGGTGGTGGTCTTGGCGTTGAGAATCAGCACATTCTCATAATCTACCAGGGTGTCCGTGTTGGCATCCCGCAGCTCCCGCTCCTTTTTGCCCCAAATCTGGGTGCCGTGGTAGGAGCCAGTCTCCTGGTCGTAGACCATCCGGGTCTTTTTGCCGCCCTGGTAGAAGGAGAGGGTGATCTCCCCGGCGGGGTCTCCCTGGGGAGTGGCATCGTCCAGGAAGGTAAAGCCATAGTCAATGGCCTCCCGCTCCAGGGTGAAGCCCTTCTCCCGGCACACATCCAGAATATCCTGGCCGGTGGTGAACAGGGTGTGCTCCACGGCATAGCCGCTGTTCAGCCGGTCCTGATCCCGGAAGAAATAGCTGTAGGCGAACCCCTCCAGGCCATTGACATGGTTCCAGGCGGTGCTGACGAACATATCCCCGGCATAATTGCTGTAGCCGGCATGGATGAGGATGGCATCAAAGGCCTCGCTCAGATCGATGAAATAGGTCCGGGCACTGCGGACGGAACCGATCTTCTCCACATCGGCGGGGTCAGAATACAGGGCCAGCATCCGGGTGATGGAACCGCCGCCCTCAGCCACGATCTCAAAGAGCATATCCGCCTGGCCAATGCCATGGAGGGGCTGGGCATATTCAATATTATTGATGACCACGCTGTAGGGTCTTTGGGTGGTAACCCCATCCTGGGGCACACCGGTGAGGGGATTGCGGAACAGCACCGGAGGCTCCGTCTCCTGAGTGGTGGGAGGCTCCGTAGCCTCGGTGGTGGTGGGGGGTGTGGTAGCCTCAGTGGTAGCTGCCGTGGTGGTGGGTGCAGGGGTCGTCTCCGGCGGAGTCTTGTCCCCACAGCCACTGAGGAGCAGCCCCAAGGCCAGAATCAACAGCATCAGGCGCTTATACATCATTCACTCGATCCTTTCTCTGTATGACAGGTTTCCCGGTCTTTTGCGCTATTATACCAAAGGACGGGTGGAAAGGCAAGGAAAATATGGTGCATTCCACGAATGGTACCTGGTACTTGCCAGCACAGGGAAAATCGTGTATAATGTTTTCCACAAGGAATGGGGAGAAATTTCCCCTTTTGATTCTGTTTTCGAGACAAGGAGGCCGGATATGGCTTTTGAAGATGATATGCGGGTTCGCCGCCAGCGGCGGGATGCGCACCAGGCGAGCCGCCAGCGCAGCCGGCAATTCCAGCTGCTGGCCCTGGCTGGGGTTGGATTGCTCCTGGTTGCGGGAATTCTGGGACTGATTTTCTCCGGCCTGGGGAATGGGCCGGAGCCCGGCTCCACCGCCGATCCCCAGACCCCGGACACCACCCAGTCCCCCCAGGAGAATACGGTGATCCATTTTGTGGCCGGCGGGGATGTGATCGTCACCGACCGCACCGCCCAGGAAGGGCTGGATTACACCGAAGTGTTCCAGGATGTGCTGTCCTGCCTGGCCCAGGGGGATCTCACCGCCGTGAATTTCGAGGGCAATCTGGTGGGCGCGCCCTATGGCGCCGCCCAGGACTCTGCGCCCCAGGCCATGATGGAGGCCCTCCGGGCCGCCGGTGTGGATCTTGTGCAGATGGCCAACTCCCGTTCGGTGAACAACGGTGTCAGCGGTCTGGAAACTACCCTGAGCGCCATTCGCAGCGCCGGGATGGAGCCGGTGGGTGCCTTTGCCGACGCTGGGGAATTCCGTAAGACCGGCAGCTACACCATCCGGGAAATTCAGGGAATCCGGGTGGCCATTGTGGCCTTTACCAAAGGTCTGGACGGCAAGGCCCTCCCCGAGGGATATGAGGACTGCGTGAATCTGCTGTATAAGGATTACGCCAGCACCTACCAGACCGTGGACAGCGCCGGAATCAAGGCGGTACTGGCCAATGTGGCCCAGGAGCAGCCGGATCTGACCATTGCTCTGCTCCACTGGGGCAGCGAATTCAACGACGAAATCAGTTCCACCCAGAAAACCATCGTGGAGCTGATGAAAAACAACGGTGTGGATGCCATTGTTGGCACCCATCCCCATTATGTGCAGAAGATGTCCCTGGACGAAAACGGGTTCTTTGTGGCCTATTCCCTGGGAGATCTTCTGGGAGACGCGGACCGGTCCGGTTCGGACTATTCCGTAATCCTGGATCTGGAAATCACCAAGGACCATGTCACCGGGGAGACCCGGGTGACGGATTATTCCTACACCCCTATTTACAACCTCCATGGGGAGAATCAGCCCCCCAAGGTGGTGCGCATCCGCCAGGCCATGGCCGCCTATGACGATGGCTTCAGCCAAATCACCCAGGAGGTCTATGACCAGATGGCCTATTCCCTCCTGCGGATTGAGGCCCGAACCGCCGGAGAATAAGCGAACCCGCTCCCTCAACCCGGGGGAGCGGGTTTTCTTTATACAACGAAGGTTCCCCTTGCCAAGGGGAACTGTCAGCCATACACCGCATTCCAAAGGCTCCCCTTAGCAAGGGGAGCTGTCATGCGAAGCATGACTGAGGGGATGGAAGGTTGGACATTCACAGGGGTGCGGCGCAACCATCTGACTGCTGGAGACATCGGAACCTTCCACCCCCTCCGGCACGGCGTTCGCCGCGCCACCTCCCCCTACCAGGGGGAGGCTTTAGCCGGTGTGACCTTCCTACCCCCTACCAGGGGGAGGCTTTGGCGGTGCGACACCCCTACCAGGGGGAGGCGTTTGGGCAACAGATCAGGGATTACCGGTAAGAATTTTAGCCAATTCGGAATTTCCGTCCAGAATAACGGTCTTTTCATCCCCGGTGAGGGTCTGCTTCAGGGCATCCAGAGCCAGGGTGAAGGCGTAGAACTCCTTCTTATCCGGGCTGTCGTAGGCCTCGGCCAGCAGGCGCATATACTCCGCCTCACCCTCTGCCTCCAGCTGGGCAGCGGCGGCCTGGGCATTGGAAATGAGGATGTTCACCTGCTTATCCACCTCGTTGCGGATGATGGAGGCCTCATAATTGCCGTCGGCGGTGTATTTCTCCGCCATCTGGTTCCGCTCGGAGATCATACGGGAGTACACCGCATTCAAATTGGAATCCGGCAAGTCGAAGCGCTTGATCTTCACATCCTGAACCCGGATGCCGTAGGTAGCCGTCTGGGCATCCACGGTGGAGGCGATGCCCTCGTAAATGTCGTTGCGCTCGGCACCGTCGTTCATATTGATGATATCCGCCTGGGCCAGCTTGCCCATGGTGTTTTTCAGGGCAGCGTAGGTAATGGCATTGAGCCGCTCCTCAGCCACACCGGTGGTGCCCAGGGTCTGGTAGAATTTCAGAGGATCGGAAATCTCCCAGAGGATGTAGCAGTCCACGGTCATATTCTGCTTGTCGGAGGTCAGAACCTCAGAGGGGGGAATGTCGTAGAACTGGGTCGCCTTGGAGAAGTATTTCACGGAATCCACAAAGGGGATCTTAAAATGCAGGCCGCTGTCGCCTGTGGTGGCGATGATTTTGGAGAAGCGGACGGTACAGGCGTACTGATCCTCCTCCACGGTATAGAAGCTGTTGGCCGCCAGAATCAGAACCAGGGCCAGGACAATAACGAGAATGATCTTCTTTTTCATGTCAGTTCTCTCCTTCCACAGGGGTTGTGGCCGGTTTGGTATTGGTCACTTTGGTTTCCTTGGTTTCCAGCAGGGAATCCAGGGGCAGGAGCATATCCACATTGGAGCCGTCGGCGGCGGTGTTGATATAAACCTTCACCCCGGGCAGCACCTGGGAAATGGCCTCATAATACATCCGGGTGCGGGTGATCTCCGGGTTCAGGGCGTACTGCTCGTACATGGCCCGGAACATGGCCACCTGCTCCAGCGCCTCGTTGATCCGCTTCTGCTTCAGGTACTCAGCGTTCTGGGTCAGCTGGTCTGCCTGGGCCTGGGCCTGGGGCAGCTGGGCATTCTGGTAGGCCAGGGCCTGGTTCACCACGGCCTCCGCCTGCTGCTTGGCCGTCTCCACGGCCTTGAAGGCCTCGTTGACCTCCTGGGTGGGGGGCTCCGCATCCTGGATGCGTACATCCACCAGACTCAGGCCGATGTCATATTCCTCCAGAATCTCAATAACCAGCTCCCGAACCTGCATCTGGATGTTCTCCTTGCCGTCGGTGAGCACCGCATCCACGGTGGAGGAGCCAACCACATTACGGATCTGACTCTGGATCAGATTTTTCAGAATTTCCTCCGGCTGGGTGGAGGAATAGAGGTAGGCCACAGGGTCGGAAATCTTATACTCCACAAAGAAATCCACATTGACGATATTATAGTCGCCGGTGATCATGGAACTCTCGGAATAGTCCACATCATAATCGTTTTTCAGGGTGGTATAGCCCAGCTCGATCTTCTGGTAGACATTCACATTCACCTTCTCCACCTTCTGGATACCGAAGGGGAGCTTGAAATGGACACCGGCATCGGTGATATCTGTGACTCTGCCGAAGGTGGTCACCACGGCCTGCTGCTTGTCATCCACGGTGTAGAAGCAGGTACCGGCACCGGCCAGGATCACCACCGCCAGAAGCACCAGAAGGATCGTCCCGAATAGTTTCTTGAAATTTGCGGGTTTTTTGCCGCTGTCCTGGGGTGCAGTCCAGCGATAGGTTCCATTTTGTTCCATTGGTCATTCTCCTTTCTCATAAAGACCATCGAGCATACGCTCCGCTTCCTGCTTCATCCGCACAGCCACCCAGGCTGTGAGCATGATCCGCAGGGTGTTTTCCACCCGTTCTTTTGCCCCGGGAACGGGCTCCCGGTAGTTTCTCAGCCCCTCCTCCAGGGCATCCTCCAATGCCTGGGGATCGTCCATCTGGCGCAGGCGGGCGGCCAGACTGACAAAGAGGAAGTAAAGGGCCGTATCGTCGATGAGATCATCGGACTCGTCATCCAGATGGCCGTTGATATAGGTCATCAGGCCGCAGATCCGCTCCATGGGCAGGACACTTTTCAGGGCGTTGAGGTTGATGATCCGGCAAACCTGCTCCATGGAGTAGCGTTTGCGCACCGGCGGTGTCAGAAATCCCCGTTTCACCCAGTTCTGAATGGTATAAGCCTCCAGGCCGGTGATACTGGCCACCTGGCTCAGAACCATGCCCCCCGCCAGGAACATGGCGAAGAACTGCTGGGCCACCAGTTCGGCCTCCTCCCGCTGGGCCTCCAGAACGGTACCGGGTAAGATCCACTTCATTTGTTACACCTCTATTTTTTGTGGTGCTTTAATAATATCACATGGTCATGTGACCGTCAATAGACAGTTTTTACAAAATTGAAAATCCATTTCTATGCAATCTCCACAGCTGCCCGGAAAAATGCTCCTGTTTTTCCCTTCCCTGCCGGGCTTTTCAAAATTTACCCTTTACGAATCCGAAAAACTGTTGTACAATAGACCGGTACGATAAGAAAGGGGGTATGGCACCATGAATTGCCTGAAATGCGGAAAAAATACGGAGGAAACCGCTGTATTTTGCCCGGATTGCCTGGCCAAGATGGAACGCTATCCCGTGAAGCCCGGCACCCCCGTTTACCTGCCCCACCGGGCAGCCCCCCAGGAAGTCAAAAAGACCCAGAAGCGCCGGAGGGAAATAACCCCGGAGCTGGTCATGGCCAATCAGCGCAAGCTCATCAAATGGATAATCCTGGTTCTTGGTGTGTTGCTGGTGATTTTACTGGTGATGGGCTGGCTCCTGCTGGAGCAGGTGGCTGCTACCCCCATGCCCATAGGCCGGAATTATACCAGTCTGGGCTAACATGTTTCACGGGAAACATTTTTCACAACGGGTGAAATGTTTCCCGTGAAACATCGGATAAAGGAGAAACACAATGGGTAAGATCATTGCTGTGGTGAATCAGAAGGGCGGCGTGGGAAAAACCACCACCGCTGTCAGTCTCACCGCCGCCCTCACGGATCTGGGGCTGAAGGTTCTACTGGTGGACTTTGACCCCCAGGCCAACGCTACCTCCGGACTGGGGGTGGATAAGCGAAAGCTGAAAAAATCCGTATACGATGTAGTGATCGACGGGGAACCGGTCACCAATGTTATCGTATCCACCAAATTTGGGGATGTCCTCCCCAGTTCCCCCGATCTGGCCGGTGCAGCGGTGGAGCTCATCGGTCTTCCGGAGCCCAATCACCGCCTGGGTATGGCCCTGAAAGCGGTGAAGGAGCAGTATGATGTCATTATTATCGACTGTCCCCCTTCCCTGGAAATGCTGACCCTAAACGGTCTGGCGGCAGCAGATGGAATTCTGGTGCCGGTGCAGTGCGAGTATTACGCGCTGGAAGGTCTGTCGGATCTCATGTCCACCCTTCGCTCCGTGAAGCGGCGGATCAATCCCAGGCTGGATATCTTCGGTGTGGTGCTGACCATGTTTGACGGAAGAACCAACTTCTCCACCCAGGTGGCCCAGGAGGTGCGCAAGCACTTCCCCGGAAAAGTCTTTGCCACCGTCATTCCCCGGAACATCCGTCTGGCGGAGGCTCCCAGTCACGGTCTGCCCGTAACGGTCTATGACAAATCCAGCCGGGGGGCCGTGGCCTACCGGGCCGTGGCCGAGGAATTCCGCAAAAAATTCTAAGCATACTCAGAAAGGAAGGATCAAATGGCATCACAAAAAGGCTTGGGAAAAGGCCTCGGCGCATTGCTGGGGGATTTTGACCAGGATCTGGATACCAAAACCCCTTACCAGGTTCTGCCCATTTATAAAGTAGAGCCAAATCCGGGCCAGCCCCGTCAGGATTTTGACGAGGAGGAGCTCCAGTCCCTGGCGGACTCCATTGCGCTGCATGGCATCGTTCAGCCCCTGACCGTGCGCCAGCTGGATTCCGGATATTATCAGATCATCGCCGGTGAACGCCGCTGGCGGGCAGCCAGAATAGCAGGCCTCAGTGAAGTTCCCGCGGTGATTCTGGAAGCCGATGACAAAAAGACCATGGAGCTGGCCCTCATTGAGAATCTCCAGCGCCAGGATCTGAACGCCATGGAAGAATCCATGGGCTACCACAGTCTCATGGCCGAATACGGTCTGACTCAGGAGGAGGTCTCCCAGCGGGTGGGCAAATCCCGTCCTGCCGTGGCCAACGCCCTACGGCTGCTGGGTCTGCCTGAGAAAATCCAGGAAATGGTCCGCAACGGTGAACTGACCGCCGGCCATGCCCGTGCGATTCTTTCCATCAAGTCGGAGAAAAAACAGCTGGAAGCAGCCCAAAAAATCGCCGCCCTCGGTCTTTCCGTCCGTCAGGCGGAGCTGCTGTGCAAGAACATGACCAAAGAACCCCAGCCGGAGAAGGAACCCACCCTGGCCGTGGATTATGTGGCCGAGTGTGAAAAAAGTCTGAGCAAGCACCTGGGTCGAGGAGTCAAAATCATCAACGGCAAGCGCAAAGGCCGCTTTGAACTGGAATTCTACGGTCAGGAGGATCTGCAGGTTCTCCTGGATGCCCTGATGAAACTACAGAAATAAGGAGACCCCATGAATCAGAAAAAACTCTACAAAAGCAAAACAGACCGGAAGCTCTGTGGCGTCTGCGCCGGGATTGCCGAGTATTTTGGCATTGATCCCACCATCGTTCGCCTGGGTGCGGTAATCCTCACCCTGGCCACTGCCCAGCTCACCGGCCTCGTCGCCTATTTCATCTGCGCCCTGGTCATTCCCGATGACCCGGATATCATCGATATTTAAGGAATCAAAAGAAAAAGTTTGAGGTAATCATATGCTGGATATTAAGAAAATCAAGGAAAATCCCCAGGCAGTCAAGGATGGCCTGAAGGCCAAGGAAGTGGACTGCGACGCTACCGTGGACAAAATTCTGGAGCTGGATGTCCAGGTTCGGGGCCTGAAAACGGCTACCGAAACCCTGACCGCCCAGAAAAACAAGCTGGCCAAGGAAAACGGCAAACTCTTCGGCCAGAAGAAGGGTGCCGAGAAACGGGGTGAGGACACCTCCGCCCTGGATGCCAAAATTGAGGCCAACAAGGCCGAGTCCATCCGCCTGGACGGCGAGATTGCAGACGATGCCGCCAAGCTCAAGGACCTGAACGCAGAATTCCGCACTGCCATGCTCAGCCTGCCCAATCTCCCCGATCCCGACCTGCTCCCCGGAGGCAAGGAGAACAACGAGCCCCTGCGCTACATCGGTGAGAAGCACAATTTCGACTTTGAGCCCAAGCATCATGTGGATCTTTGCACCGATCTGGGTCTGATTGACTATGAGCGGGGCGTAAAGCTGGCCGGATCCGGCAACTGGATGTACACCGGCATGGGTGCCCGGCTGGAGTGGGCTCTGCTGAACTA
>CAYRYT010000072.1:0-8873 GCA_964428625.1 uncultured Oscillospiraceae bacterium
CACCAGCCAGCAGAAGCTCTGCGCCAATGTGGCTGCCCAGATCGTGGCCTTCGCCTGCGGCAAGGAGGATGACAACCGGAACAAGTATTTCGCCGGCGGCCGTCCCTCCAGCATCATCATCGGCGACCAGCTGACCCCCGAGGCCGTCGGCGCCCTGCTGGCCCACTTCGAGAACAAGGTCATGTTCCAGGGCTTCGCCTGGAACCTCAACTCCTTCGACCAGGAAGGTGTCCAGCTGGGTAAGGTGCTGGCCAAGAAGGTTCTGGCCCACGATACCGACGGTGCGCTGAAGGTCTACAGCGACCTGCTGAATATCTAAGCCCCGATTTTCCCCACAGGCCCGATTGGTTTTCCATCGGGCCTGTTTTTCCGGCTTCTCCATTTTTCTTTGGAATCACCCCTTTTCTTTTTGAAAATCTATTGTATAATGAATGTGTTAAGAACTATACCTGGGAGGAATCTTGAAATGAAATATGGTTTTGGCGTGGATTTGGGCGGCACCACCGTGAAGATCGCCTATTTCGACGAGACCGGTACAATGCTCAACAAGTGGGAAATCCCCACGGACACCGCCGACGGCGGCGTGCGGATCCTGCCGGATATTGCCGCCTCCATCCGGGCCCATCTGGACAAGCTGGCGGTCACCGACGATCAGATCATCGGCATCGGCATCGGTGTGCCCGGCCCGGTGAATGACAAGGGCATCGTCAACCGCTGTGTCAACCTGGGCTGGGATGTCGTGGACATCGCCCGGGAGCTGGACCAGCTCACCGGCTTCCCCGTGAAGGCAGGCAACGATGCCAATGTGGCCGCCCTGGGTGAATACTGGAAGGGCGGCGGCCAGGGCTGCGACAACATGGTGTTCATCACCCTGGGCACCGGCGTTGGCGGCGGTATCGTGGTCAGCGGCCGGCTGATCCATGGTGCCCACGGTGCCGGTGCGGAAGTTGGCCATGTCACCGTGAACCGTCAGGAGACCCTGAAGTGCAACTGCGGCCGCCGGGGCTGCCTGGAGCAGTATTGCTCCGCCACCGGCATCGTCCGTCTGGCCCGTGCCCAGCTGGACAGCTGCGATACCCCCTCCGCTCTGCGCGGCTTCGAGAATCTCACCTGCAAGAATGTCTTTGACAGCGCTGCCGCCGGGGATCCCCTGGCCTCCGAGGTGCTGGAGCAGGCCTACCGGTATCTGGGCCAGTTCCTCCAGAATCTGTGCGCCGTGGTGGACCCCGATACCGTGGTCCTGGGCGGCGGTGTCAGCCGGGCGGGTATGCCCCTGCTGGACGGTGTGAAGCGCTACTTCCGTGACGGCGTGTTCCACGCCTGCGAGGAGACCCGCTTCGAGCTGGCCTCCCTGGGCAACGACGCCGGTGCCTATGGTGCCTTCAAGCTGGTTGTGGACGCAACCAAGTAAGCGCATAAAAAATCGGGAGCGCTCCCTTCTGGGATTGCGCTCCCGATTTTCTGATTACAGCCAGGGTTCCAGCGCCTGGCAGGTCTGCTCCACCACCTGAGCCCGGCTGAACCGGGCCTCCATCCATGCCCGGCCCCGGCGGCCCATTTCCTCCCGGGCCTCCGGCGGCAGCCGGAGCATCTCCCGCATCCGGCAGTACAGCGCCTCTCCGTCCCGGGGCGGGCACAGCAGGCCGGACACTCCCGGCTCCACCGCCTCCCGGCATCCGGGGATATCGCTGGTGATCAGGGGCCGGCCGGTGGCCGCAGCCTCCAGCAGCACATTGCTCATGCCCTCGTGGTAGCTGGGCAGCACCAGGCAGTGGCAGGCGGCATAGTAGGGCCGGGGATCCTCCTGAAAGCCGTGGTACACCACCAGGCCCCGGCGGCACAGCTCCTCCACCCGTGCCTTGTAGCCCTCCTCAAAGAAGCCCACCAGATCCAGCCGGAACCGGCCGGGCATTTCCCGGGCCAGCTTCTCAATGGCGAAAAACAGCTCATCCATGCCCTTTTCCCCCATGATCCGCCCCAGATAGAGGAATCGCACCGGCTCCTCCCGGGGATAGGGCATCCGGGGATAGGCCTGCAAATTGATTCCCGCACCGGACAGCACCGTCTGCCGGTCGGGCTTCTGGATGCCCCGGCGGCAGAATTCCCCGGCGTTGGCCTGATTTTCAAAGAACACCCGCTTTGCCTTGGCCAGGGCCAGCTTGTACAGCACCGTCACCACCCCCGCCAGTACCGGCTTCTGGAAGGCCGTCCCCAGGCCCTGGACATAGGCGCAATAGGGGATCCCCGCCAGAGTGCAGGCGATGCCGCCGTAGATATTGGGCTTGATGGAATAGGTCAGCACCAGATCCGGCTTCTCCTGGGCCAGCAGCCGGCGATAGGTCTGAAACAGGGGAAAATCCTTCCGGGGATCCATGCCCCGGCGATCCACCGGTGTCTCCACACACCGGAAGCCCAGAGTCCGGAAATCCGCCTCATGGCCCACAAAGGGCATACACAGCACCACCTCATGCTCCCGGCCCAGGGCCTGGATCAGCTCCAGACGGAACCGGTAGAGCATATAGGAGTGGTTGGTCAGGATCAGGATTTTTTTCATGGCTTTGCCCCCGTGCCCCCTTCCACAACACCCTTCCGGCCCAGGACAGCCCGGATGGTGCCCAGGAAGCACTTGACATCAAAGGCGAAGGACATATGGGCTACATAATACCCATCCAACTGGGCTTTCACCGGAATTTCCAGCTCGTCCCGGCCATTGATCTGGGCCCAGCCGGTGAGCCCCGGGCGGATGTCGTTGGCACCGTAGCGGTCCCGCTCCGCCAGCAGATCATACTGGTTCCACAGGGCGGGGCGGGGGCCAATGACGGACATATGCCCCGCCAAAATATTCAGCAGCTGGGGCAGCTCATCCAGGCTGGTCTTGCGCAGAAACCGACCCAGGGGGGTGATAAACCGCTCCGGATCCGCCAGGAGATGGGTGGGCATATCCCGGGGAGTATCCGTGCGCATGGTGCGGAATTTCAGAATTTCAAAATGGGTCTTATGGATCCCCACCCGCTTCTGGCGAAAAAAAACCGGGCCCGGGGAGGTGAGCTTCACCGCCAGCGCCAGGATCACCAGCACCGGGGACAGCACCACGATGCCCCCCAGGGACAGCAGAATGTCCAAAAGCCGCTTCCAACACTTTTCGTACATAAAATCCCTTCTTTGCTTTCCAAATATACCCAACCATTATATAATGTTTTTCCCTTTCTGTAAACGGCTATTTCCATTTTTGTCCCAACGTGGTATAATCAAAGAAAAAGGAGGCGCGCCCATGACTGCCCAATTGACCACCCCCTGGTCGAATCACCGGGAGGATCGATACCCCCGCCCCCAGATGCGGCGGGATTCCTTCCACAGCCTCAACGGCCTGTGGGAATTTGAAACCACCACCGGCGACTTTCCCCAGACCTTCTCCCAGCACATCCGGGTCCCCTTTGCCCCGGAAAGCCCTCTGTCGGGCATTGGCCGCCATTTTTCCGAGGGAACGGCTCTGTGGTACCGGCGAAGCTTCTCCCTGACAGAGGACCTCCAGGGCGGCCGGGTGCTGCTCCATATCGATGGAGCGGACCAGTCCCTGGTGTGCTACCTGGGTGGCCGGGAAATCGGCCGCCACACCGGGGGATACCTCCCCTATACCCTGGACATCACCCCCTGGCTGGAGGAGGAAAACCAGCTGGTGATCCGGTGTGTGGACGATCTGCGGGACACCCGTATGCCCTACGGTAAGCAGGTACTGCCGGAGAAACGGGGCGGGATGTGGTACACCCCGGTGTCCGGTCTTTGGCAAAGCGTCTGGCTGGAACGGGTGCCCCAGGTCTACATTCCCCGGCTGACCATGGAAAACCGGGGCGGTTCCGTCACCATCCGCACGGGACTGGATCTGCCGGGCACGGTGGAGGTTCGGGGCCTGGGCCGCTTCTCTCTGGAAGCCGGCACCGTCACCATCACCCCGGAGGATCCCCACTGGTGGAGTCCGGAGGATCCCTATCTCTATGAATTCACCCTGGAAACCGGGGAAGATCGGGTGGAATCCTACTTCGCCCTGCGGACACTGGATATCCGGGTAGTGGCAGGAACACCCCGGCTGTGTCTCAACGGGAAGCCCTACTTCTTCCACGGTCTGCTGGACCAGGGTTATTGGCCCGACGGTCTGCTCACCCCGCCCCACCCCGATGCCTACCGCCGGGACATCGAAACCGCCAAGTCCCTGGGCTTCAACACCCTGCGCAAGCACATCAAGGTGGAGGCAGAGGAATTCTACTACCAGTGCGACAAGCTGGGTATGGTGGTATTCCAGGACATGATGAACAACGGGGACTACCGCTACCTCCGGGATACGGTGATCCCCACCCTGGGGCTTCAGGTTCTGCCGGACAGGCGGATGCATCGGGATCCCCAGACCCGGCGGATCTTCCTGGAGACCATGGAGTCCACCGTCCGCACCCTGGGTAATCATCCCTGTATCTGCTGCTGGACCATTTTCAACGAAGGATGGGGGCAATTTGACGGCTCCGCCGCCTATGCCCGGCTGAAAACCCTGGACAGCACCCGCTTCGTGGACACCGCCTCGGGGTGGTGGCGTGGGGTGGACAGCGATGTGGACAGCCGCCACATCTATTTCGGCCAGTGGTGGCAGCTGCGCAAGGGGCCTAAGCCCCTGGTGCTCAGTGAATGTGGCGGTCTGACCTACCCCGAGGCCGGGCATCTGTTCAACCCCGGCAACGCCTATGGCTACAAAACCTGCCGCAGCCGGGAGGCCCTGGCCCAGGGTCTGAGCCGGCTGTACCGGGATGTGCTCATCCCTGCCGTTGGGCGCAAGGGTCTGTGTGCCGCCATCTACACCCAGCTCAGCGATGTGGAGGACGAGATCAACGGCCTTGTGACCTACGACCGCCAGGTGGTAAAGGTGGAGCCCGCCCTCCTCCAGGCCCTGGCCCGGGAACTGACAGAGGCCATGGCCGCGGCCACCACCGAACTGAAAAAGTAGGACAAAAAAGGCTCCCCTTAGCAAGGGGAGCTGTCATGCAAAGCATGACTGAGGGGATTGAGGGTCGGACATTTGCAAGGGCGCGGCCATAGGCCGCGGCGGGCCGATTAAGAATCGCACCCTACACCGGCGGGTCGCATCCATCCGGCTGCTGGGAGAATTCGTTACCTTCCACCCCCTCCGGCACGGCGTTCGCCGTGCCACCTCCCCCTACCAGGGGGAGGCTTTGGCCGGTTCGACTTTCCTCCCCCTATCAGGGGGGAGGCTTTGGCTGTTCGACCTTCCTACCCTCTACCGGGGGGTAGGCATTTCAGGTTCGTGTTTAATAGCCGATGAGCTCCTCCAGCTCCTCCTTGGGCATATAGCCCACAGCCTTGTCCACGATCTGTCCGTTTTCCATAACCACCAGCATGGGAATGCTGGCAACTTTGAACTCCATGGCCAGCTGGATCTCCTCATCCACATTGACCTTACCCACAGTCAGATCCGGCCGGGCGGCCAGTTCCTCCACAATGGGGGCAATCATCTTGCAGGGGCCGCACCAGGGCGCCCAGAAATCCAGCAGTACCTTCCCGGGATTCTCCCGAATCTGCTGGATATTGTCCTTCGTTACCTGAATCAGTGCCATGATCCTCGCTCCTTTACTTCATGTATTTTTCAATGGCCTGGCAAAGGCCGTCGATGGCTGCCTCATCCCCCGCTGCTACGGCATCCACCATGCAGTGGCGAATATGATCCTGGAGGATCACTTTGCCCGTATTGTCCAGGGCGGAGCGTACCGCCGCCAGCTGAATCAGCACATCGGAGCAATCCTCCCCCGCCTCCACCATCCGCTTCACCTTTTCCAGATGGCCAATGGCCCGGGCCAGGCGGTTGAGCACCGCCTTCTGATTTTCGTGGACATGGCCATGGCTGTGGGCAATGCCGTGCTCATGGAGATAGGCGTGGTCATGGGTGTGTTCTGCCATGGGAAGCCCTCCTTTACCTATTTTCTTGCATTATACCGAAAAAATTCCCCCGTTGCAAGCCCGGGGTGGGGATTTTTCCGGAAAATGTTTTGACTGTCCCGGCGGTATCTGGTATAATGAGATACTGCAAACTATTACAAGATCGTTCCCAGGAGGAATTATATATGAGAATGCGCAGAATGAAGAATCTGGAACCCCGGATGGCCGCCTGTGCCGCCCTGCGGATCCCCCAGCCCGGCGAGAGGAAGGGCACCTGGCGGAGCCTGATGCCCGACTGCCAGGCCCTGTGGGTGGAAGTGGGCTGCGGCAAGGGCAAATTCACCGCCGAAACTGCCCAGGCCAATCCCCAGGTGCTCCTCATCGCCGTGGAGCGGTGCCGGGAGGCCATGGTAGTGGCCATGGAGAAGGCCCAGGCCATGGGGCTGACCAATGTGTTTTTCATCGACATGGATGTGGCCAATATGGAGGAAATCTTTGCCCCGGAGGAGATCGACCGGCTGTTCATCAACTTCCCCGACCCCTGGCCCCGGAAGAAGAACGCCAAGCGCCGCCTGACCCACCGGAGCTTCCTGGACAAATACTGCCGTGTCATCCGCCCCGGCGGAGAGATCCACTACAAAACCGACAACGCTCCCCTGTTTGAATTCTCCGTGGAGGAATTCGCCGCCTGCGGCCTGAAAGTGAAGAATCTCACCCGAAATCTCCACGAGAACGGCATTGTGGGCATCATGACGGGCTACGAGGAGAAGTTCCACGCCCTGGGCACTCCCATCAACCGGTGCGAGGTGGTCTGCCATCCCTTCCGGCTGGCGGATGTGGCCGAGGCGGAGCCCGCCCCGGCAGAATAACGGGAAGCCGGGGAAATCCCCACCAAGGAGAGATCGTTATGACCAATTATGAAGCGGGAAGCTGCCAGGTCGCCGTCATCGGTGCCGGTCACGCGGGAATTGAAGCTGCGCTGGCCTGTGCCCGGCTGGGCCTGCACACCATCCTGTTTACCATCAACCTGGATGCCGTGGGAAACCTGCCCTGCAACCCCGCCATCGGCGGCACCGGCAAGGGCCATCTGGTCCGGGAGCTGGATGCCCTGGGCGGAGAAATGGGCGTGGCCGCCGATGCCTGCTGCATCCAGTACCGGATGCTGAATCTGGGCAAGGGCCCCGCCGTCCACTCCCTCCGGGCCCAGGCCGATCGGCGGAAGTACCAGCAGTACATGAAACACACCCTGGAGCGCCAGGACAATCTGGAGCTGAAGCAGGCCCAAATCACTCAGATCCTGGTCTCCCAGGGCCGGGTCACCGGGGTAGTCACCCGGCTGGGAGCCATTTACCACGCCCAGGCGGTCATTGTGGCCACGGGCACCTATCTGGACAGCACTGTGATCACCGGTGAGAGTGTGGAAAGCTCCGGCCCGGACGGTATGCACGCCGCCCAGGGCCTGGCGGATAACCTGCGTCAGCTGGGGCTGTCCCTGCGCCGGTTCAAAACCGGCACACCCCCCCGGATCAATCGCCGCAGTGTGGATTTCTCCAAAATGGAGATCCAGCCCGGAGATGCCCAGGTGGAGCCCTTCTCCTTCCGCACTGCCCACCAGCCGGAGAATTCCGCCGTGTGCTACCTCACCTATACCAACGAGGAGACCCACCGGATCATCCGGGAGAATCTCCACCGCAGCCCCATGTACGACGGCACCATTTCCGGCGTTGGGCCCCGGTACTGCCCCAGCATCGAGACGAAAATCGTCCGCTTCGCTGACAAGCCCCGGCACCAGCTTTTCCTGGAGCCCTGCGGCCTGGATACGGAGGAGCTGTATATCCAGGGTTTCTCCTCCAGTCTGCCGGAGGATGTGCAGTTGCAAATGCTGCGGACCATCCCCGGTCTGGAACGGGCAGAGATGATGCGCCCGGCCTATGCCATCGAATACGCCTGTGTGGATCCCACGGAGCTGCTCCCCACCCTGGAGACCAAGAAAATCGCCGGTCTGTACGGTGCCGGTCAGTTCAACGGCACCTCCGGCTACGAGGAAGCCGCCGCCCAGGGTCTCATCGCCGGAATCAACGCCGCCCTGAAGCTCCAGGGCAAGGAGCCGCTGATCCTCACCCGGGACACCAGCTACATCGGCATCCTCATTGACGACCTGGTGACCAAGGGAACGGAGGAGCCCTACCGGATCATGACCAGCCGGTCTGAATACCGGCTGCTCCACCGGCAGGACAATGCCGACCAGCGTCTGACCCACATCGGCGCGGCGGTGGGTCTGGTCAGCCCGGAGCGCCTCGCCCAGGTGGAAGAAAAATACGCCCAGGTTCGCCGGGAAATCCAGCGGCTGGAAGGCTCCGGTATCCCCGCCTCCCCGGCCCTGAACGAGCTGTTGGCGCGCCGATGCACCGCCCCGGTGGCAAATTCCGCCCGGTTGGCGGATCTCATCCGTCGTCCCCAGGTCAGCTATCGGGACATTGCGCCTTTTGACCCCCAGCGGCCCACCCTGGATCCCGGCGTGACCCAGGAGGTGGAAATCCAGATCAAGTACGAGGGGTACCTCCAGCGCCAGGAAAAGCAGGTTGCGGAGTTCCGCCGGGAGGAAAGCCGGCTGCTCCCCCCGGAGCTGGATTACGAGGCCATCGGCGGTCTGCGGCTGGAGGCCCAGCAGAAGCTGGCCCAGATCCGGCCCATGTCCATCGGCCAGGCCGGACGCATTTCCGGCGTCAGCCCGGCGGATATCGCCGTGCTGTTGATCTGGCTGGAGCAGCACCGGGAAACCGGGATATAAGGACAAAAGCATCCCCTGCGGAGGGGATGCTTTTTTTGCGTAGATGGGGAAAGCTGGCTCCAAAATGGCTCCCTATGCGTTTGTAGTCCATAAAATGGTAATGTCAAGAGTTATGCGCAAAATTGATTTTAGTCTTTGGTAGAAATCT
>CAYRYT010000073.1:0-8770 GCA_964428625.1 uncultured Oscillospiraceae bacterium
AGCCGTGTCTACTTTTTGCCATTTTCAATTTGCGCAATTTATTGTACCTTACCCGGTTGCTTTTGAAGCAACAAAAAAGCGAAGGTACCATTTTGGTACCATCCGCTCAAAAGAAAAAGAGGGAACGGCTTTCGCCATTCCCTCTTAAAAAGTTCGGGTTTTACCCTGTTTTCTTACTTAAAATACCGCTCCAGCAGGCCCTTGAGTGCCTTGCCGTGACGCTATGTAGGTATCACCCATATCGAACTCATACGGGCTTCCGATCATATCGCCTAAAATTGCACCGTACATATCACTTACCTCTTTTCTTGTAATCTTCATCCACTTTCTGCTTCCAGTCTGCGGACAAGGGAGCCGCACAGCAACGCACCTGCGTAATGGCTTCGCTGACTGTTTCATAGATCACATTGGTTCCTTCACTGTCAGCATGATAATTGGCAGCACGATCCGCATCAATGCCAAACCGTGCAGCTTCTTTGGCTGCATCGATATTGGCACCCAGGAACAGAAAATCCCAACCATACTTTTCTTTCTGCCGTTCAATCATTACCTTGAGCTTTTCATAGGAATACCTGCGGCTGGCATTCTCCATACCATCCGTGGTAATCACGAACAATGTCTTTTCAGGCCGGTCTTCTTCTCTTGCATACTTATGAACATTGCCGATATGATGGATGGCACTTCCCACCGCATCCAGAAGAGCGGTGCACCCACGGACATAGTATTCGTTCCTGGTCATCGGTTTGATCCGCTGGATATCCACCCGGTCATGGATTACTTCGCTGTAATTATCGAACAGCACCGTGGATACGAATGCTTCACCTGGTTCATCCTTCTGCTTCTGGATCATGGCATTGAAGCCGCCGATGGTATCCCCCTCCAGCCCCGCCATGGAGCCGCTGCGGTCCAGGATGAATACAATTTCCGTCAAATTCTTCTTCATAACAAAACCTCCTACAATGTCGTGTGTTTCAGCTTACACCCACATTATAGGAGGTTTTGACATCCGTTTGGTCAACTGGGAGGGGACTTTTTACTGGACACCCAATAAAGGCTGGTCAAATTCGTACAGTGCTACATTGATTGCCACCACATTATATTCTTTATGCTCAATAAAGTAGCGAATAATCAGGTCAAACTTACTGCTCTTACTCAGTGTAAAGCCTGCACGACCAATCAGGTCATAGCTTGCTTCCAGATCCAGTTCGAGTGCCAGCGCGAACGCAAATGCTGTTGGCTTTGTGGGCTGATAATGAGGATTATTGCGGATCTTGGAAAAGTGCTGTTTCGAGATACAAGCCTTCTTATAGATTTCGGAATCCTTTTTGCCGGTCTTGTCGATCAGGTTTAAGAGAGTTTCAGAAAAGCTGGCATCGGCTTCTTTCAAACTATCTTCCAGGGATAGTTCTTTCGGAGCTGCTATGGCAGGAGCTATGGACAGGAATTCTGGTTCACGCACCGTGCTGCTTTCGCAGACCTCCATTCGCTCGGCTCTGCGACGGCGGTGGAAGCTGCGGAGATTCTCTGTCATTGTAGCTTGTTCGCACAGGTCTACGAAGTGTTCGTCAATATAGCTGGCTACACCACAGAGCAGCTTTTCCGACAGCTTATAGGAAGCCTTATCAAAGACCACCAGATAGATCTGCATATCGTGCTCCAGCAGAAATGCGCTGAACTCGGCAATCGCGATTTGCAGTGCCTTGTCCTTGGGAAAGCCATAATTGCCGGTGGAGATCAGTGGAAACGCAATGGACTTGCACTTGTTCTCCCATGCCAGTTTCAGGGAGTTGCTATAGCAATTATGTAGTTGTGCAGACTCATCATGCTTGCCGTCCAGCCAGACAGGGCCCACGGTGTGGATCACATAGTTTGCCTGCAAGCGGAAAGCCGGTGTAATTGCAGCACAACCCCGGTCAATATTTCCGATCTTCTCACGAGCCAACAGGAGTTCCGGGCCAGCTTTTTCGTGGATCCTGGAATCCACCCCGGCACCAATGATGGGCTTGGGGTTGGCAGTATTCACAATGGCATCTACGCACATATTGGTAATGTCATTCCGAACAATTTCAAAAGGCATATTCCAATCCTCCTCCGCTTTCTACTGTGCAGATTCATGATAGCATACTTGCCAATGGATGTGTACCGGGAAATTGCCTTTTCTCAGATTTTTATTCCGAACAGTCTTTCCGCATTGCCATGGGCTATCTTTTCCCGGGCGGTTTCCGAAATATCCGCCTTTTCCAGCATGGTGCGGATATTCTCCGGCATACGCTTGGGGTAGTCCTCGCCCCAGAGAATATGATCTTCCCCAAAGGTATCCAGGCAAAACCGCAGTTGGGGCTCGTACATCATGCCGCTGGGATTCACATAGACATTTTTCTTGAAATAGTCGCTGATTTGCTTCTTCAGCCCAGTGATACTCCTGCTGATTTCGTCCATTCGGTACATATAGTAGGAGACAACTTCCCCCCAATGACCCGTGCAGATTTTCAGCCCGGGGAACCGGTCGAATACTCCACCCATAATCATCCGCACGATCTGCATACCGATCTCATAGTGCCAGCCAATGCCAAAACCCGAAAGCAAGGCCGCCGTCTGATGGGACCAGTTGCCCCGATAATAGTAGTCCGTGACCGTATCCTCCGGGTAATCCGGGTGGAGATAAATCGGCACATCCAGCTGTGTTGCTTTTTCCCAAATGGGATCGTAATACCCATCGTCCAGCCGATGATTCCCGTAGAAGCCGGAGATCAAAGCCCCCTTGAAGTTCAGCTTCCTAACCGTCCGCTCCAGCTCCTGGGCTGCGGCCTGGGGATTATCCAGGGGCAGGGTCGCAAAGGCATACAGCCGTCCGGAATGGGCAAGGGTTGCGGCGTACATTTCATCATTTGCCTCCCGGCACAGGGGGATGGCGAACTGTGCCGGGAGCTCGGCTGGGCAGTTGTCGATATAGCTGAGGATCTGGGCAGCAATGCCCATTTTGTCCATGTAGGCGATGCGTCCCGCGCCAACATCTGCACACAGCGGGTCAGAACCTCTGCTTGCGGACAGCCGTGCCTGTTTCTGCGCTTGTGTGCCATGGGCCATGATCACTTCGGTACATTTCTGGCTGATAGTGTCGGAAATGAAGTGCTCCTCAATGGTAATCAGATGTTCCATATGCCTTCTCCTGCTTTAGAAGCAGATGACCTTATGCTCTCCTTGAAAAGAGTCAAAGGTCGCTGTCGCATCCTCAAAATACAGCACCTGCATATTGCCGTCATCGGCAGCGTAGGTCTTCTTCATAAAGGGATATGCCTTCAGCATCGCCTGCCGGGTCTCTACGCAGTCATCCTCAACGAGCTTCCCCGTAATTCTGACCCATTCTGTGCCGATACACGCACAGACTTCCACCTTGGGATTCGCTCCGATCTGCCTGGAAACCGGCTTGCACTTGCCGGTCATAATGCACAGCTTGTCATGGATGATGTGGGCAATCCCAAAGGGTCGCACCCTGGGCTGGTCGCCCTCCTCAGTCGCCACATAAAACACATGGGCCTTCTGCAAAAACTCGCATACAGTTTTCATCGTTTCCTTACCTCCGCAATTCTGTTATCTTGCCAGGGACATGACACCATCGGTGAACACAAAATTACGCATTCCCTTACTGCCCACCTGGTCAGCAGGCAGGGCCGCTTCGATCCGGGCAATATCATCCGGTGTCAGTTCGATGTTCAGTGCGTCAATGGCATCGTGCAAATGCGCCGGGCTTGTCGTACCGATGAGGCTCTGGACATGGTCATATTTGGAAAGGCTCCAGCTTAGGGCCAGCTGGGAAAGGGAAACGCCCTTCTCGTCCGCAATTTCCTTGACCTTTCGGATCATGGCAAGATTCTTCTCCCGATGCTCCGGTGCCAGCAGACCGCGTCCCATTCTGGGATCTACGGGTGCGTTCAGGAGTCTGTCATTCAGCAGACCATGACCCACCGTACCGAACGCCAGAACCTTAACGCCCAATTCCTTGGCAGCGGCGATCAGCTCTTTTTCAATCCCCCGCTCCACCAGAGAATACTCCATTTCCACGGTATGAATGGGATGTACCCGGCAAGCCCGGCGCAGCGTCTCCGCGTCCACCATAGAAAGGCCGATATGCTTTACATAACCTGCCTGCACCTGATCCGCAATGGCACCCACCAAATCCTCCACAGGGATCGTGGTATCCTGCCGGGCAGGCTGATACAGGTCGATGTAGTCCAGTCCCAAACGGCGCAGGGAGTAGGTCAGATGTCCCTTGACATTCTGCGGTCTCACATCCAGACCGTAGATACCGCCCTCAGGGGAAGGCAACACACCAAACTTGACGGACAGGAAATAGTTGTCGTGATTCACACCCTTCAGAGCCTGTCCCACAATCAGCTCACTTTCGCTGGCATTGTAGAATTCGCCGGTGTTAAACAGGGTGATCCCCGCATCCAGGGCGGCATGGATGGTTTTGACAGAGTTTTCAGGATTTCGCACGATGGACATACCCATCGTCCCCAGACCAAGACGGTTCCGTTCGATCATACAATTTCCTCCTTAAAAAATCGGTTTTCCATGAATCCAGAGCTGCTGGATTCTGGTGCTGTCTGTAATACTGCGGTCCGGTCTGCCATGCACCAGAAGCAGATTGGCAGGCATGTGTGGCGCAATTTTTCCCCCATGGATGCCAAACGCTTCCGCATTGCGGGTCGTTGCTGCTTTCAGAACCTCCACAGGGGGCAAACCAGCTTTTTCCAATAATTCCATTTCCCGGTGAATGGAACTGCCGTAGGCCACGCCCGGAGAGAATGTCCCTGGATTGGCGTCTGTACCGCAGAGAATGGTAACGCTATGCTTGCGAAGAAGCTGGACCCCATGCACCGCATTTGGGTAGTGCTCCGGCCTGTATCCATTTTTTCCGCTGTTGGCAAAGGTTTCCATCATCACCAGGGTGGGCGCAACTGCGATCCCCTTTTTTCCAATAGCTTCCGCCAATTCCTCCGGGAGCGGCTCTTTCATGGGCACATGGAGCAGGATATCTGCATTCGCCTCCACTGCCTGCCGCACTGTGGCGACCTCCGTTGCGTGAACGGCGACCTTTAAGTCTTTTTCGTGGGCAGCCTTGCCAATTCCGCTCAGTGCCCCTTTGCCGATGGAAAGGGGGCTGAACAGCAGCACCTTGATATACCGGGCACAGTTTTCTACCGCCCGCTCCACGAAGCCCTTGGGGTTCATCACCATGCCCATGGCCATGCCAGCGGAGCTGACAATTTCCAACTCTTTGGAATCTGCCACCAGTGCTTCCGAAGCACTGACATCGCAGGTCGCCGTAATTCCGTGCCGGAGCATCGCCTGTACCTGAGAGGTCGTTCCCATATGGGTGTGGGCATCGATGAGACCGGGCACCAGAAAACCATCGCCACACTCTGCCGGGTCGCAGGGCATGACCGACGCGATCACGCCATCCTCCACCCGGACGCAAGCACCATCCCAGATCCGTTCCCCATCAAACAGGGGGTATTTCAGTTCAAGCATTGGTTTTCTCCACGCTGATCAGTTCACTGAACTTCATCACGGTACCAAACAGATTGCTCATCACCAGATAGTTGGCCCGGACGGTCACGGTATCGCCCACAGCAACCTTGCTGTAATGATCGTCGGTCGGGAAGATTACCAGGGCATAGGTCTGACCGGTCACACAGTCGGAAATTTCAATCGATGGCTTGTTATGCACATCGGGGCCGACCTTCTTGGCAATTCCCGTTACTTCAAAGCGCTTGTCCACATATTTTCCCAGAAAGGCATCTGCATCTGCTGTATATTCCCCATACAATGCTTTCACATCGAAGGGGGTACTCTGGGGGAGGATGGGCATGGGTGTGGTTTCAATTTTGTTGGTTTTCATGCCGGAGGGATGTTTGGGGTAAAAAATCAGTTCTTCCTGTGCCATCATGATATCTCCTTTTCGTCCTTTAAGATTTTTATCAGCAGCTTTGCCAGTTGGTCGCATTCGTCATCCGATAATTTTCGGGTCATCTTTTGTTCCAAATCTTCCGCCAGTGCCAGCAGTTCCTCCTGCATCCCAATGGCCCGCTCGGTCAGGACCAGCACCTTGCTGCGCTTGTCCTCCGGGTGGGGTATTCGCTTCACCAGCTCCTTGGCTTCCAGCTTCTGAACCAGGCCACTGACCGTGGGATTGGTCATGGAGAATTTTGTTTCAATATCCGCCTGGCGGACAGATCCAGCGGGAGCATGGTACAGAATCATCATAATTTTAAACTGGCTGCCCATCAGATCATAGGGGGCAAGCAGCTGATTGGAGAGCTTGTCAAAGATCAACGCGGTTTTCTTGACCAAAATTGAGATTTTAGGATTTGACATTGAACCACTCCTTTGCGCATAAATATAGTTTCCTATGTATTGTATCATAGGAAACTATGGGTTTTCAATAGCGAATTTCAGTTTCTCCTAATTCTTTCCGGTGCGTCTGCAAATACCGGTGAGGTCGTCCCAGGTGTAGCCCCTGGCCTTCCCAACAAGGCCCATACCGTCTTCACACTTCGTTTTTTTGGGGGGACACGAACTGGACAAGGGGCAGCCAACTTGGCCGCCCCTGGATATTTGCTTTTCTCTTTGCCGACGGCAAGCATGGTGGGGGAATCACCCTTCCTTCAGCTTCTCTTCCCATTCACTCTCCCGGAATCCCAGAAGAACGAACGCATCCCCGATGGCGAGAGGGCGCTTCACCAGCATACCGTCGGAGGCCAGCAGCGCCAGCATCTCCCCTTCCGTCATGGTCGGCAGCTTGGTTTTCAGATCCATGGATTTGTACAGCAGACCGCTGGTGTTGAAGCACTTTCGAAGCGGCAGACCGCTCAGGTCGTGCCACTGTTTCAGCTCCTCCGCCGTGGGATTCTCCCCTTTGATATCCCGGAATTCATAGGGGATCCCCTTTTCCTCCAGCCATTTGCGGGCCTTCTGGCAGGTACTGCATTGGGGATAACAGATAAATGTCAGCATTTCACTTTCTCCTTTTGGCTAATCCGATCCCATGGACCGGCAATGTTTTGCGTCACAGCCCCAGCGATTTATAATTTGGAAAAGAATTTCTGATTGAGAAAATCACCCAAAAGCATAATCACCACGGCAAACCCAAAGGTCAATGCAACGGTCATGGAAAAGGCAACCGAAACATCCCATTCCGTCAAATAAGTTGTGCCAATATAAATTGCCGCGAGCTGTCCCAGATATACGGGCAAGGACAGCTTTCCCAGGAACTGGCAGAAGCGGTTGTTGAAGAATTCCGATCCGTAGGTTTTCTCCGAGAATCCAATCGACACCACAAAAAACAGCAAAATCAGGGCATATATCTCATATTTTTTCGGGAAAGTCATCATAACAAACAGCATTGCCGCCACAAAGCAGCCCCACTCCGCGAAGGTCAGCAGCAGCTTTCCCTTGGGGGAGATGGCACTTCCCGCCAGCCATTTGGAGAATTCGTAAGCCGTCGTTCCCAGGGCCACTTCCCCCAATGCTCTGAGCATGGACTTATAGCAGATGCCGTTCCATGTCATAACCCCTGTCAGGCTTTTGGTTGTGTAAATCATATGGCCGAACAAAAGCAACGCACCCAGGGGAGCATAGTATTTTGTGAACACATCGTAGTGCTTCTTGCAAAGGGGATAGAGGACCGCCAAGGCCACAAGCATACAGGATATGTACCACTCAATATGGTTCGGTGAAGTGAAATTGATGCCCGTCATCTGCATAAGGAAGAAAGACGGAATGGAATCAATCAGCTTTTTAACCGTCTCCGACAGGGAGAGCTCTCTTGTAACCGCATAGACGAGGAAGGTGATCCCGAAGGCAACGAGATGCTGGGGAAAGACAGACAGGTATTTATGCTTGATAAACGCAAGTCCCTCTGCGCCCGTGAAGGTATCTCCATGGGCGGGATCCGCTTTTCTCTTTTTGTCGATGGATTTCGCCATAAAAAAGCCGGACAGCAGAAAGAAAAACTCGACACCCATGGCACCATGGGGAAAGCCCGCGAAGCGGATGCTGTCCAGTTTTGGTTCCCCGATCAGATATTTTTGGATATGAAACAGCAAAACACAAATGCAGAAAAGAAACCTGAGTAATTCTATCTTCCCGTTTCTGGATGCATGTTTTGCGGCATTCTTCGCCATATGGATCCTCCTTCGTAATCTCTGTTTTCCGGATAAACAATTGCAGTATCGCCTTTTTGCAACGGGAAGCCAAGCAAACACTGAACGCTGTTGCGTTCCCCTCCCATTCCCCCGGCTGGGGCTGCTATTGGGCATTTTCTTCCAGGTACCGCACCGGTTTGCCGGTTGCCTGGGCATATGCGATTTCCGATTTGGTGCTGGAACCGATATAGCCGCCCACATTGATGACAAAAATCTCGTCCGCCATATCGATCTTCCGCTTGTGCATATCGTCCAGCATCTGCTTGGTTTGCGTCATGGTGTCCTCGGCCATTCCTTCCCACACCTCACTGTCGCCGCTGTGGCCAAACAGGCCGACACTGATGACGATATTGCCCGCCAGCGTCAGTTCCTTCTGCGCCTGCATAAAGGCATCCCGAAACCGGGTGCTGCCGCACAGGGTAATCACTTTGTATTTCCCTACCATGTTGTTTTGCTCCTTCTGTGCTGCTTCAAGGGCATTTTCCATTCCCGTGGACGATGCGCCCTGGCTTGTCCTGCGTAAAATCCGTAAGTTCACAAATCCCCATTTATTCATTCAG
>CAYRYT010000074.1:0-8703 GCA_964428625.1 uncultured Oscillospiraceae bacterium
GAGCCTTCCGGGCAACCTCCATCTGGAGGCGGCGCATCTTCTCCTGCTCCTCGTTCCGGGACTTGTTGCCCCGGAAGCCGCCCTTCTGCTGCTTCTGCTGCTGCTTGCCCTTGCCGCCGCCAATGCGCTGCTTGCCGCCCTGGTAATTCTGGACCTTTTCGGAGACCAGATTATCCACATCGGCGAACCGGTTGGCGTTGACCTGAACGGCGGAGGTATCCACCACCCGACGTTCCCGCTTCCGCTCCGGCTCCTTGGGCTTGCTCTCCTTGGCAGGCTGCTGGGCGAGCTTATTCTGGCCCTGGGCAGGTGCCGCGGGAGCCTTGGGGGCTTCCTTCTTGGGAGCCTCCACCTTGGGGGCGGTGGCCTTCACGGCAAACACCGTCTCCAGAGAGCTGATCTGATGCTTCTGGGTCATGACCTCAAACACGCCATTGAGTTCCTCCTCCGTGAGGACCTGGGTGTTGGACTTGGGCTTTTCCGAGATCTTGGAGATGATCTCCGCAATTTCCTTGGGTGCCACGCCGAAATCCGACGCAACATCCCGCAAACGATACTTCACTAAACTCATATACGCACCTCCAAAATGTGTTGAGCTCCCCCCAGCGGGGCTGCGCCGGTCTGGGCCGGCACCGGCTCCCCAAGGGGAGCGGCAGCTCTGGACTGGTAGCTTTCTTATTTTTTTCCCATCCGGACATTGCGCCGGTGGGCCTGGGCTTCTTTCTTGCGCTGCTTCTGGCGCTGGGCCCGCTGCTCCAGGCTCTCCACCACCGCTGCCACCTGGGCATCGGGGGTCAGGGCCTTGGCAAAGGCCAGGGCCAGGGGCACATCGGTGAAGGCCGCCATGGCCAGCTCCTGGCGGCCGGTGGCCAGGCCCAGGTCGGCTTTGGTAAAATTCACCCGCAGGCACTGCTGATCCGTGCCGGCAGCGAAGCTCTTGGCTCTGCGCCAGGTGTGATCCGAGGCATCCTTGGCCACAATGATCAGCCGGGCGTGACCGGCTCTCGCCGCGCCGCCCACAGGCTCCTCGCCCAGCTCCACCAGGCTTCCCTTCCGGGCAAGGCCCAGGTAATTCAGCGCTTTATCCATGACTGTTCGCCTCCATTTCCTGCTCCAGACGGTGGTACACCGTCTCCGGAATGGGAACCTCCAGGCTCCGTTCCAGGGATTTGGAGCGGATCGCCTTTTTCAGACATTCGCCGTTGGGGCACAGGTAGGCCCCCCGGCCATTGAGCTTTCCGCCTAAATCCAGAGTCACATCCCCCTGGGGCGTGCGCACCACCCGGATCAGCTGGCGTTTTTCCTTCCGCTCCCGGCAGCCCATACACTGGCGCTGGGGAATCTTTTTCTGCATTTGGACTACCTCCTTCACGGGAAAGGCTTAGAGCACCTCGTCCTCGGCGGGAGCCTCCACAGGCTCACTCTGGGACAGGGGCTTAATATCAATCTTGTAGCCGGTGAGGCGGGCAGCCAGGCGGGCATTCTGGCCCTCCTTGCCGATGGCCAGGCTCAGCTGATCATCGGGCACCAGAACCTGGCAGGCCTTCTGGCCGGGCACCAGGGTCACAGACACCACATCCGCAGGGCTCAGGGCTGCCTTGACATACTCGCAGGGATCCTCGGACCACACCACGATGTCGATCTTCTCGCCCTTCAGCTCCTCCACAACGGCGCCCACACGGCCGCCCCGGGGACCGACACAGGCACCCACGGGATCCACGCCTTCCACAGTGGCACGGACGGCCATCTTGGAGCGGGAACCGGCTTCCCGGGCGATGTTGCGGATCTCCACCTGACCCTCGGCAATTTCCGGGGTCTCCAGCTCAAACAGGCGGCGCACCACATTGGGATGGGTGCGGGAAACCTGGACGATGGGGCCACGGTTGGACTTGGAGTGCATCTCCAGGACATAAACCTTGATCAGGCTGTCCACCGGGTAGCTCTCCCCGGGGATCTGCTCCGCCACCCGCAGCACGGCATCGGACTGCTCGTTGCCGGTACCCACCCGGACGAAGACATCGCCGGTGGGATCCACCCGCAGGACGGTGCCGGTGAGGAGCTCCTGGGCCTTGTTGGAATAGCTCTCGTAGACCATGCCCCGCTGGGCCTCCCGGATGCCCTGGATGACCACCTGCTTGGCAGTCTGGGCAGCGATCCGGCCGAACTTCTGGATATCGATGGGAATGGCCACATTGTCGCCAACCTGGAGGTTGGGATTATAGCGGCGGGCGGTGTCGATGTGGATCTCCAGAGCCACATCCTCCAGCTCCTCCACCACAGTCTTGATCTGGTGCATGGTCAGGCCGGTCTCGCTGATGTTCACCACCACATTCTCGGCGGGGACATCCCGGTGGTCCTCACGGTCCTTCCGGTAGGCGTTGGTCAGGGCCTGCTTCAGCCGCTCGGTCATATACTCCACGGGGATACCCTGGGTCTTTTCCAGATCCCGCAGGGCGCCGAAAATTTCCGCGCCGATATTCACCTCAGGGGCGGCGTTCTTCTTGGCTTTTGTCGTTCTTGCCATGGTTCTTTCCTCCTGTCACAACTCAGAATTCTACACGAAGCCGCGTCAGGGCGACTTCCGATTTTTCAAAGGTAATGGTTTCCTTCCCCGCCTGGACGGTGATCCGGCCGTCTTCATAGCCGGTCAGGGTGCCGGGGATCTCCTTCAGGCCGTTCCGGGGCCGGTAGAGCTTCACCAGCACCGGACTGCCCATAAACCGGGTAAAATCTCCCGGGCGCTTCAGTGCCCGCTCCATCCCAGCGGAGGACACTTCGAAATGGTAGCTTTCCGCAATGGGATCTTCCTGATCCAGAATCGGGTCCAGGGCCCGGTGGATCTTCTCGCAGTCGTCAATGTCCACGCCCCCATCCTTGTCGATGTAGACCCGCAGGTAGCGCTCACTGCCTTCCCGGACATATTCCACATCCCAGATCTGACAGCCGAAGCTCTCCACCACAGGCTTGGCAAATTCCATGACCCGCTCGGTGACTTTCATAAAATATCCTCCATTCAGCACAAAAGAGAGGGGCGAGCCCCTCTCTTTCGTATATTCTACGCTAGATTACTGGTATTATATCACCCTACCAGCAGTTTTGCAAGGGGTTTTTCAAGGTTTTTTCAGAAAAATACCGGGTTTTTATTCCTCTTCCGCCCAGCCGCTCTGCTCCACCCGACGGCCCTGGACATATTTCTGATCCCAGGTGTCGTCAAAGAGGATACCCCGGCCGCCCTGGGGACAGCCCTGGGCCAAATCGTCGGCCATTTCCGTCAGCACCTGCCGCTCCTCCAGACTCTCCAGATAGAAGGCAGGAAGTCCACCTTCTCCCAGGTAGGCACCGGCAATGGCCCCGGCCACAGCACCCACCGCGCCGCTTTTTCCGGAGTGGTTCACCGCCAGGATCATGCACTCATCAAAGTCCCGGCCCCGAAGGCAGGCGAAAACAGCCCCCGCCAGCACTTCCCCACAGCTCTCGCATTTCAGGTGCTCCATGGTCTCCTGGGCAGGTCGGTTGCCGTTCTGGGCCAGCATCACCGCCCAGTGAATCTGCCCCCGGAGGGCCTCCGCCTGGGGATAATCCCGGCTGAACTGGGCCGCCACCGCATCGGCGGCCTGGAGGCAGTGATCCCGCAGGGGTGCCTGAGGCTCCTGAAGGATCCCGGCAATGATAAAGGCCAGCACACCGCCGCTGAGGAAGGACATGGGATCGCCATGGGTCAAGGCCACAAGTTCCAGCCCCAGAGTCCCCACCTCATGGGCGGCCATTCGATCCGGATGGAAGAAAAGACCGGCGCAGGCGGCGCTGGCCAGGGAGCCAGGCGTTTGGAAGCGGTTTTTCACTTCCTCCGGCGTGCCCAGTTCCCCCCGGGTCAGGGTATCCAGCATACGGGTATCCATGCACCGGCGGCGGCGCAGCTCCGGCACCCGGCTGACCCAGCAGCCGCAGCGCTCCGGCTCCCGGCGCTGGTGCTGGCCCCGGGCCCATTCCTCCATGGCCAGACCCGCATAGCGGACGAAGGGGGCCATTTTCCCCCGACTCTGGCCCCGGGTCATTCCCATGAGCAGGCCGTTGGCGGCAAACATCGCCAGCTGGGTATGGGAGCTGATGTCGGCATAGCCATTGACCAGGTCATAGCCCCGCAGGCCCTCGGGCCCGTAATCATCCCGAATCTCCTCCCAGGAGGCCAGATCCACGGCATAGCCCATGGCATCGCCAATGCCCATGCCCAGCAGACAGCCCCGGTATCCGTTGTGGTTGTTCCCCATGTGCGCCCCTCCTTGGCAAGCAATTCTCCATTTTTCCTTATTATATCCCCTTTCCCGGGAAAGCGCAAGAGATATGTTGGACTTTTCCCCTTCTAACCCCGGCTTTTCCCGCATAATCTGGTGAGGCAAGGAGGGATGCACAATGATGGAGGAAGGAAAGGGACTCCCCCACAAGCTGGTGCTGGACAACCGGGAAACGCTCACCGTCACCGGGGTTGGGGAGGTGGTGCACCTGGATGAAAGCGCCATTGTGGTTCACACGGAGCTGGGGACCCTGGTGATCCAGGGCCGGGGCCTTCAACTGCGGCAGCTCACCCCGGAAGGCGGCCAGGTGGCCGTGACCGGGGAAATGGACGGGCTGTTCTACCGACAGCACCGGCAAGCCACCGGATTCCTGAAGCGGCTGCTGGGATGAGCGGGCTGGCCCAGTTAGGGGCAGCGCTGCTCCTGGGCAGCGGGGTTGGTCTGGTGACGAGCCTTCTCTGGCCCCTGGCCGCTCCCCTGCCCCGGCTATTTGATCTGACCGTGGTCACTGCAGCGGCTCTGGCCCTTTTATACCTTGCCCTGGGGATTTGCCGGGGTGACCTGCGCCTGGCTCACACCCTGACCATGGTCCTGGGAGCCGTGGCCTTCTGCGGGACAGCCGGAGTGATCCTTTCCCGGCTCTCCTGCCTGGGATTTCAGTTCCTGGCGGGAATCTTAAAAAAATTTTCCCTTTTCCTGAAAAAAAGATTTACAATTCCCGGAAAAAAGGTTACAATACAGTGGAATAATCGTAACCACAAGGCCCACAGCCCCGGAGGAGACCGCCATGGAACCCAAGCCCCCCGTAAAAATTGAATTCTGCCGGAGCCATCCCCTGGTGAAGCTGACGGTGCTGGCAGCACTGGTGCTGTCCACATTTGCCACCATCACCCTGGGCAGCGCCATTCTGGAAAGCAAGCTGCGGATCTCCATGCTTCGGGAACAGGCTGCTCAGCTCACCCAGGATACCCAGCGTCTGGAAAGCCGCCTGGAAGCTCTGGACACCCCGGAGGGGGAGCTGACCGCCGCCCGGGAGGAGCTGGGTCTGGTGGACCCGGACACCGTGGTCTTTGATACGACATCATCATCTTAAAAAGCCCAAGATCAATGGAGGAAGCAAAACAATTTATGGAGTTAACCGTTGGAGCAGTTTTAGAAGGTAAGATCAAATCCATCACCAATTTCGGCGCCTTTGTATCCCTGCCGGAGAATAAGACCGGTATGGTACATATTTCCGAGGTGGCCAACACCTATGTCAGTGACATCCGCCAGCACCTGACGGAGGGGCAGGATGTGAAGGTCATGGTCATCGGCACGGAGAATGGCAAAATCAACCTATCCATCAAGCGCCTGGAGCCCAAGCAGCCCCGGGAGAACGGCCAGCGCGGCAACAATTTCCGCGGCGGCAGTGCTCCCCGGCGGGATGCCCCCTCCGGCCAGAACCGGCCTCAGCGCACCACCCCCACCCCGCCGCCCGCACCCAAGACCGCGGACCAGCTCTTTGAGGAAAAGCTGAAGGCCTTTATGACCGAATCCGACAGCAAGCTCTCCTCCATCAAGCAATATTCCGAGCATCGGAGCAGACCCAGAAGAAGATAATCCCAGGGGGCCGCTGAGCGGCCCCCTGCAATCCCATCAGGAGGTATTTTATGGCACAAGTTGTGATCACCGGCGGCTCCCGGGGCATTGGTGCCGCGGCGGTGGAGCTTTTTGCTGCCCAGGGGCACCAGGTCACCTTCCTTTATGAAAAGGAACATGCGGCCGCCCGGGCCGTAGCAGAAAAGACCGGTGCCCGGGCCATCTGCTGCGATGTAGCGGACAGCGCCGGGGTCCAGGCCGCCTTCCGGGAGATTCCCGGGGTGGATGTGCTCATCTGCAATGCGGGAATCTGCCACACGGGGCTCATGTCCATGCTGTCGGAAGCGGACTGGGACCGGGAATTCGCCGTCAATGTCAAGGGCATCTACAACTGTGTCAACGCCGCCATGCCCGCCTTCCTGCAGACTCACCGGGGCTGTATTATCACAGTCTCCTCCATGTGGGGCCAGGTAGGTGCCTCCTGTGAGGTCGCCTACTCCGCCACCAAGGGTGCGGTCATTGCCATGACCAAGGCCCTGGCCCAGGAATTGGGGCCCAGCGGCATTCGGGTCAATTGTGTGGCCCCCGGCGTGATCCTGACGGATATGTGCGCCACGGTGGAGCCCCAGATCCTGGCAGACATGGCCCAGGATACCCCCATCGGCCGGAACGGTACGCCCCGGGATGTGGCCCTGGCCATGGCCTACCTGGCGGAGGCAGAATTTGTTACGGGACAGGTGCTGCCGGTGAACGGCGGCTATGTCATCACCTGAGTTCTTTATCCATTTACAAAAAAGGAGATCAAACCATGAAAATCGCCATTGGTTGCGACCACGGTGCGCTGGCACTGAAAAACAAGGTAGCCGCCCATTTGGAGGCCCGGGGCTATGAAGTCCGGGACTTCGGCACCCATACCCCCGATTCCTGCGACTATCCCGACTTCGCTGCGGCAGCGGCCCGGGCAGTTGCCGCCGGGGAATGCCAGCAGGGCATTGTTCTGTGTACCACGGGCATCGGCGTGTCCATCACCGCCAACAAAATCCCAGGGATCCGCTGTGCCCTTCTGTCCGATGTACTCTCCGCCCGGATGACCCGCCTCCACAACGATACCAACATGATGGCCCTGGGGGCCGGGATCGTGGGGGAGAATCTGGCTCTGGAAATCGTGGACACCTGGCTGGCCACCGAGTTCTCCGGCGAGGCCCGGCATCAGCGGCGCATCGATAAGGTCATGGCCCTGGAGAAATAAATCCCTCCCAATAAGCGCAAATCGTGCCGAAACACCTGTTTCGGCACGATTTTAGTCTGTCGAAAAGCTTCCCATATCCCCCGTTTCTGGCATGGCAAAAGAAACAGGGGCCTATGGATCAAAACCTACAAAACGGCAAGCAAGTCGCCATCACGAGGATTTCCGGAGATTCTTCGTGACGGCGGCTTTTGTCAATTATTCCAATTTGGGGCTTGACTTTATATATATAATATACCCATCTTGGCTGCTTGCAGCAGTAAGCATCAATCATGCAAAGGGGTAGTAAATTATGGGCTCTTCAATGGACTTTTTCGGCGCAACAACCGGTTCTGAGGAAAAGGCAAATGCGTTCTTGGCGGTATTAGACCGATCTTCTTGCTTTCTCCGGGTTTACTTAAATATTTTTCCATTAAATGATGCAATCATTTGTGAAAACTATCCATATCCAACTCTTCCAGAATTGCCGCCGCATTGGGACCGATACCAGGTAATTCATAGTAATTTTCCCACCAAGATCCATGCGCCAAAAGCAAGTAAGCAACGACCTCACTGGGTGCACTCTTTTCGTTGCGGCACTTTACCTCGGGCAGGTTCTTTAATACCAATCCATAAGTTTCCTTCAAATCGCTCTGAATCTCATATTTTGTCAATTTTTGCTTAAGTAATGCATTTTCAAGTTTCACATCTAATGCGGATGGCTGCTCTTCTATGCTTTTTTTATAGAATTCCTGTTTTTTCGCACAGTGCGGTGCCTGGTGTCCTCGAGTTCCCATATACTTCTCTCTGACTTGGCTTTCTCCTTCTCTGAAATAGACGAATTTCCATATTCCAAGATGGCTGCAATCAGTTCGGCGTTGCCGCTTTGCTGTACGGCGTTTGTCACAACCTCCAAATCTTTTGCGGCAATCAGTTTTTCTCGAATCATCAGGTACAGTAATGCAGGATGCTCAATGGCAACCCCGATGAGTTTCGTAGCATTGGCCTTAATGTATTTGAGATATTTTTTCCCGTTCTCACCCGTGCAATCCCGCTCATCCTCAGCAAATCCCACTGCCGTTCTGGATCGGAATTTTGTGCTGACACCGGAAATATCATCAATATGCAGAATGATTTCTGTGCCCATTTGGGGAAAATGGATCTGCAACTCCTTGGCCAACGCAGAAGGCCATGTTATATCCGTTAGAGCAGCACATTCTTGGAATGCCTTTCTGCCAATATAGGACACACTATTTGGAATTGTGATGCTTGTCAGATTGCTACACTCCTCAAATGCACTTTCCCCGATGCTACTCACGCCATTAGGAATCTGGATATTTGTCAATCCTTTGCAACACTTGAAAACTGAAGGTTCAACGCTGGTCAGGCTATCCGGTAAAATGATATTTGTCAAGCCCTGGCAAGATCGGAAGGCTGAATTGCCTATATGTGTCACACCATTCGGGATTGTGATATGCGATAGGCTGCTACAACAGCAAAATGCACATTCACCAATGCTGGTTACGCAATCAGGAATCTCAATATCAGTCAGATTGCCACACCACTGGAACATTCTGTCGCTAATACTGGTTACACCATTTGGAATCT
>CAYRYT010000075.1:0-8495 GCA_964428625.1 uncultured Oscillospiraceae bacterium
TGATCCTGGACGAGCCCACCAACCACCTGGACATTGCCTCCCGGGAATGGGTGGAGGCGGCCATTGAGGAATTCGAGGGTGTGCTGCTGTTCGTGTCCCACGACCGGTATTTCATTGAGAAATTTGCCGAGCGCATCTGGCTCCTGGAGGATGGACAGATCCGGGATTTCCGCTGCGGCTACCAGAAGTACCGCTCCATCCTGGAACATGAAGCGGCCCAGAAGCCCCAGGTCATTGCCGCACCCAAGCCCAAGAAGGAAAAGCCCAAGGGTGGCACCAAGGAGCAGGACAAGCTGATCCGCCGCCTGGAGCGGGAGATTGAAAAGCAGGAAATGGTGGTTGCGGAATATGATCCGAAGATCGAGGCAGCTTCCGCCGATTATCAGGAACTGACCAGGCTGCTTTCTGAAAAGGAAGAGGCAGAAGCAACACTGATGGATCTGATGGAGCAGTGGGAACAGGCCCAGGAAGGGTAAGATGTTATCTTTTAAAGCGTCGGAACCAGCAGATGTTCCTATAATTTTTGCACAAGCAAAAGCATTGATCGATGCTTATGAAGATCTCACTGCCATCGACTATGTGAAAGTGCTTTTGTGGACCGAGCGAAAAATCAATGCATATATTGAAAGTTACACCTGCGTTTGGATGGACGGTAAAAAGTGTGCCTATTACCGATTGTCCGAAGATGGAGAGCTGGATGATGTATATGTGTTGCCGCTTTTTCGGGGGCAGGAAATTGGTTCTGCCATTTTAGAAAAGTGTATTGCTGAGTCTAAAACGCCCCTGTGGCTGTATGTGTTCAAGGAAAATTCCGCTGCGATCCGGCTTTACCAACATTTTGGCTTTGAAGTTCGGGACCCAGTTGGCGAAACACGACAGATCATGGGTCGTGAAATGTAGGTTGACACCCTCCCGAAAAGGGCATATAATAAGCAAAGAGAAAATTGTAAGGAGAGAATTTCAATATGAGTTCTTGTAATGGCAACTGCTCCTCCTGCGGCTCCGATTGCGCGGATCGCAAGCAGGAGAGCCTGCTGGCCCAGCCCAATCCGAAGTCCAAGGTTCAGAAGGTGATCGCTGTCGTCTCCGGTAAGGGCGGCGTTGGCAAGTCCACCGTCACCTCCCTCCTCGCCGTGGCCGCTGCCCGGAAGGGGAAGCGGGTGGGTGTTCTGGACGCGGATATCACTGGCCCTTCCGCTCCCACGGCCTTCGGCGTCACCGAATGCCAGGGCGCCAATGAGGATGGCCTGTACCCTGCACTGACCCGGGGCGGCATCCAGGTCATGTCCATCAATCTGCTCCTGGATAACCCCAATGATCCCGTTGTTTGGCGTGGCCCCGTCATTGCCGGCGCGGTGAAGCAATTCTGGACCGATGTGATCTGGGAGGATGTGGACTATCTGTTCGTGGATATGCCTCCCGGAACCGGCGATGTGCCCCTGACCGTGTTCCAGAGCCTGCCTGTGGACGGCATCGTCATCGTCACCTCTCCCCAGGATTTGGTGAGCATGATCGTGTCCAAGGCAGTGAAGATGGCGAATATGATGCACATTCCCGTCTTGGGCTTTGTGGAGAACTACAGCTATCTGGAATGCCCCGATTGCGGCAAGAAGATCCAGGTCTTTGGCAAGTCCCATCTGGATGAGATCGCCAAGGAATTTGACCTGCCCATTCTGGCCCGGCTGCCCATCGACCCCAAGGTGGCAGAGGCTTACGACAGCGGCCTGATGGAGACGGTCAACACCGATGCCGTGGCGGAGGTTATCGCTGCCGTTGAGAAGGCCTGATGGAGAAGCACTGCTGCGTCTGCGGCGGCAGACTTTCCCATGTTTCCCAAGATAAGATCCAGTTGGGACAGGCAGGTTTCTTCACGGGAATCTGGTCCAATATTCTGGCTGGAAGCCTGGAAGTAGATGTGTACTGTTGCGTCAGTTGCGGGAAAATCGAGTTTTTTCATCCGCTGGAGGTAGAACTCGATTCTCAGCAACAGGGGTCAAGGGGGAAGATCGTTGGCACCAGCCGGGACGGTGTGCCCCAGGTGATTTGCCCCAATTGTGGTAAGCAGATCGACTTCGACTACCCACGCTGCCCTATGTGCGGCAAGACAAATGCCTGAGTATTGGGCCATCCCGTGGCTTGCGGGATGGCCCATGGGGCAAATCCAACAAAATATGGAGAAATTCGGAGAATATTGCGAAATTCCCTTTACATTCCCCGGATCCTGTGGTAGAATAAATTAACGGCGGAAGGTCTTCGACTTTTTGCCGTTATCTTGTTTTTATAATCAAACAATGGAGGTTTTTATATGGTACGAGCGATCGTAGGCGCCAACTGGGGCGACGAGGGCAAGGGCAAGATCACCGATGTTCTGGCAAAGGACGCGGATGTGGTCATTCGCTTCCAGGGCGGCAGCAATGCCGGCCACACCATCATCAACGAGCATGGCCGGTTCGCCCTGCATCAGCTGCCTTCCGGCGTGTTCTACAAGCACATCACCAACGTCATCGGAAACGGTGTGGCGCTGGACATGGGCAAATTCCTGAAGGAGGTTCAGGAGCTGAAGGACAGCGGTGTGGAGCCCAACCTGCTGGTTTCCGACCGGGTGCAGATCGTGATGCCCTACCATGTCCTCTTTGATCAGTATGAGGAGGAGCGGCTGGGCAAGAATGCCTACGGCTCCACCAAGTCCGGCATTGCCCCCTTCTATTCCGACAAGTACGCCAAGATCGGCTTCCAGCTGGCGGAGCTCTTTGACGACGACTACTGCCTGGACAAGCTGCGCCGTGTCCTGGAAGTGAAGAACCTGACCCTGAAGTATGTTTACCACAAGCCCGAGCTGGTGGCTGAGGAGCTGTTTGCCCAGCTGAAGGAGCAGCGGGATGCCATTGCCCCCTATGTGGGCAATACCTTCCAGTTCCTGCGCCAGGCCCGTCAGGAGGGTAAGACCATCCTGCTGGAGGGTCAGCTGGGTTCCATGAAGGATCCTGACTTCGGTATTTACCCCATGGTCACTTCTTCCTCCACGCTGGCCGGTTACGGCTCCATCGGCGCCGGTTTGCCGCCCTATGAGATCCAGGATATCGTGTGTGTGGTGAAGGCTTATTCCTCCGCTGTGGGTGCCGGTGCTTTTGTCAGCGAGATCTTCGGTGATGAGGCCCAGGAGCTGCGCCTCCGGGGTGGCGATAAGGGCGAGTTTGGCGCAACCACCGGCCGTCCCCGCCGGATGGGCTGGTTCGACTGCGTGGCTACCCGCTATGGCGTTCAGGTCCAGGGTGCGACCCAGGTCGCTCTGACCGTCGTGGATGCCCTGGGGTATCTGGACGAGATTCCCGTGTGTGTCGGCTACGAGGTGGATGGCAAGGTCATCACCGAGTTCCCCACCACCCCCGTGCTGGAGAAGTGCAAGCCCGTGCTGAAGGTTCTCAAGGGCTGGAAGCAGGATATCCGCGGTATCCAGTCCTACGACGAGCTGCCCCAGGCTTGCCGGGAGTATGTGGAATTCCTGGAGCGGGAGATCGGTGTGCCCATTACCATGGTCTCCAACGGCCCCGGACGGGAAGAACTGCTCCACCGTTGATGGCGTTTTGATGCCTGATTGTTCCCCATAAGATGCACCCCCGGACTATGATGAATCCAGGTTCATCATGGTCCGGGGGTGTTTTGCTTTTGCCCGGGGAAATGTAAAAAACCGACAAGAAAAGCCCCCGTTATTTGGTGGTTATTTTTCCTTGCATTGGGCATGGGAGCGGGGTATAATAGAAGCGGAAAAAGATTTTATGTAAATCTATTCCAGCAGGCCCAGATCGTGCTTCCATTGCAGGATCCGGGCCACGGCATTGTCCAGGAGTTCCTGGGAAATTCTGCCGGAGCGGACAGCCTCCAGAACGGCTTCGTACTGAATGGGATACTCACTGCTGCACAGCAGGTCATTCCCTGCCAGGACGGCCAGCACCGCCGCTTCCCCCGTGCCGTACTGATCGGTGATGGCCTGCATCACCAGGTCATCGGTGACGATGACCCCGCAAAAGCCCATATCCTGACGCAGGTACCGGTGTACCTGGGGGGAGAGGGAAGCGGGGACCTCCGGGTCCAATGCCTCCACGATGGTATGGCTCACTAAAATCGCCCCGCAGCCGCTGTCAATGGCCATCTGGAAGGGGATCAGATCCCGCTCCTGAAGGGATTCCAGGCTCCGGCTGTCGATGGCAATGCCCGTGTGGGTGTCGGCATTGTTGCCGTAGCCCGGGAAATGCTTCAGAACCGCGCCCATTCCCATGGTGCGCCAAAGGGCGTGGGTATTGCTGGCGAAAATGCCGATCTCCTGGGGAGACTGGCCCAGGGAGCGGCTGTACATGAAGGAATCCGGGTCCGTAGTCACATCGCATACCGGCGCCATGTTCACATTGATCCCAAGGCTCAGCAGCAGCGTGGCCTTTTCCCGCTCCGCTTCCAGCACAGCCTCCATTCCGCCGGACTGGTAGAGCCTGCGGGGGGAGGGGAATTTCGTGTCCTGGTACTGGCTGTAGCAGCTGACCCGGCAGACGGTGCCCCCTTCCTCGTCCACGGCGATGAGCATGGGAATATCGGCGGCTTGCTGATAGGCCTTAATGGTCTGCCTCACGGACTGGGGCGTGTCATTCATAAAATCCCGGCCGAATAGAATGTAACCGCCCAGGTGGTAGGTCTGAATGTCCGCCAAGGCATCTTCTGCCGGACAACGGGCCAGAAAGAGCTGTCCCACCTTTTCTTCCACTGTCATGGCCTGGATCAACCGCTCCACAGGGGTGTGTGCCACAGTCGTTTCCGGCACAGTGGTGGCCTCCGGTGTTTCCGGGGGCAGTGTCGTGGCCGGGACAGGATCCCCAGTTTCCCCGGTGGTGGGGACTGTGGTGGGATCTGACATATCGGAAACGCATCCGGTCAATAAAATCACTATCAGAATCGTCAATGGAATGAATCGTTTCATTTTGATCACCTCCCCATCATTGTATCACGATCTTCGGAAAAAAGATAGATAGGCGGCGTATCATGCAGTTTAACAGTATCCAATTTTTATTTTGCTTTCTCCCGCTGTTTCTGGCGGTTTATTATATCGCACCCCGTAAGCTCCGCAATGGCATCCTGACCCTGGGCAGCCTGATTTTCTACTGGTATGCCGGGGACGAGCATGGGCTGACCATGGGATGTCTGCTGTATTTCACGGTCATGACCTTCCTTCTGGGGCGGATCATGGAAAAACGGCCCAGCCGTGGGGCAATGGTATTTGGCTGGTGTGTCTTGATCGCTGCCCTGGTGATCCTAAAGTGCTATGATGGGGGAACCCACCTGGCACCGGGCATGAGCTTCTACATTTTTCAGATGTGCGCCTACCTGGCTGATGTTCACCACAGTGTTATGCCGGCGGAGAAGAATCTCCTGTCCTATTCCAGCCAGATCCTCATGTTCCCAAAGCTACTGTCGGGGCCGCTGACGGATCCCGGGGAGCTGCGTCGCCAGAGTCGTGAACCTCAGGTCTGCTGTCAGTGGTTCCACCGGGGCCTTCAGGAGCTGATCCTGGGCCTGGCCATGAAGGTAATGTTGGCCAATCGTCTGGGTGGCCTGTGGTCCCAGGCCGGCGTGATCGGTTATGAGAGTATTTCCGCTTGTTTTGCTTGGATGTCCCTGGTGGCCTATGCCATGCGCCTGTATTTTGACTTCTGGGGCTATAGTCTCATGGCCATGGGCCTGGGACATATGCTGGGCTATGATCTGCCGGAAAACTTCCTGGATCCCTATGCCGCAAAATCCGTTTCCCAATTCTACCGCCGGTGGCACGCAACTCTGGGTGCCTGGTTCCGGAATTATATCTACATTCCCCTGGGGGGTAACCGCCGGGGAACCCTACGGACCATCCTGAATCTGAGTGTGGTCTGGCTCCTCACCGGCTTCTGGCATGGTGTGGGGGGCAACTACCTGCTTTGGGCCGGTATTCTGCTGGTGTGCATTCTGAACGAGCGGCTGTGGCTTGGAAAGCTGTTGAAGAAGAGCCATGTCCTCTGCCATGTCTATACCGTGGGCGTGATCCTGCTGAGCTGGGTGCCCTTCGCAGTGGGGGATTTTGAGCAGATGCTGATTTTCTTCGGCCGTCTCTTCTGCCGGGGCGGCGAGGTCCTGAACCCCCAGGATTATCTGATCTGGGGTGAGAGCTATCTGCCGCTGCTGGCGACCGGCGCGATCATGGCAACGCCTCTGCCCCGCTGGCTCTGGAAGAAGATCCGCGACTGGCCCATTGTGGATGTGGCCCTGTTCGTCCTGTTCTGGCTGGCAATCTACACCATTGCCACCTCCGCCCAGGATCCGTTCCTGTATTTCCAATATTGAAAGGTGATAGTATTTCCATGAAAAGCAAGTTTACTATGGTCATTCTCGGGATTGCCATCCTGGTCAGTGGCCTGATTTTTACCGGTGTCGGTGCCTATCTCAAGTATGGCGTTCTGGCACCGCGGGGCCTGGGGGAGGAATACAACATCGTCCAGATCCCCTTCGCCGTGCTGACGGATGACGGCCTGCAATATGCCATTGCCATGTCCACCGCTCCCACCACCACAGCACCGGAGACCACGGTTCCCGAAACGACAGTGCCGGAGACCACCGTTCCCGAAACCACTGTCCCGGAGACCACAGCACCGGAAACTACCCCGCCCACCACTACGCCTCCCACAACCACCGAACCGCCCACTACGGCGGCGCCTGAAACGTTGCCTCCCGTGATCAGCTCCACCAGTTATCCCGGCTATGATTTTAGTGCCGGGGCCGTGGGGGATGACTGGTATTCGGATGTGCTGTTCATCGGTGATTCCCGGACAGTCGGCCTGCGTGACTACGCCCGCTCCGGCAATGCGGATTATTTCTGCGGTGTGGGCATGACGGTGTTTACCGTCCGCAAATCCTCCACCACCGCCAGCGACCGGAACTTCTCCGATGCCAATCTGACCCAGGTCCTGTCCTCCAAGACCTATGGCAAGGTGATCATCAGTTTGGGCATCAACGAGTGCGGCTATGACACCGGCAGTATTCTCAGCGCCTACCGGGAACTGATCGCCACGGTGCGGGAGCTCCAGCCCGGTGCCAAGATCATTCTGCAGAACATCATCACTGTGACCCGGAACTATGCCGGCGGCCGGAGTTATTTCCAGCCGGATCATATCAACAGCATCAATCGGAAGATTGCCAACCTTGCGGATAACGCCACAGTTTTTTATATCGACTGCAATCCCTATTTCACCGATGCGGAAGGCTACCTGTACACCGATATCACCGGTGACGGTTGCCACTTCTACGGAAAGTATTATGGGGAGTGGGCCAAGTGGATCCGCTACGCCGTGGGTAACCAGGGCATTTGAATGGAAAAATCCCTGTCTCGAAACGAGACAGGGATTTTTGTATCAATATGTCTTACAGGATGGCATTGACCACATACCAGAGTACGGCCAGCAACCCAAGGAAGGGGATGTAGGCGAGGAGAGCCTCGGGGGTAATGGAGATGGTGGTGATGCCAAAGTGGTTGGCTGCATACACCAGGACGGTGAGAAGGGTAGTGGTGAGAGTTGCCTTACTCAGCTGCTTGCCCACGATGTTGGCAAAGAAGAAGGTGTACAGGGCGCCGATCAGGGGGTTGACCGTGGCGATGGCGGCGCCAATGAGGAATTTCAGGGCACCAACCGCCAGCATGATCAGCAGCACGGCCAGCAGGATCATGGGGGCGTAGGTCATCAGACCCTGGGGCAGGAATTGGGTGAGCAGACCGGTGACCACATAGTGGGACAGAATGGAGAGCACCACCGTTACCAGGCGCAGGCCGAACCAGGAGAGGATTTTCTCCCCCCGGGGCAGGATGGTATCGATGAGGTTCACCAGGAAGGCCAGGATCAGCATACTCACGATCTGGGAGCAGATGGCGGGAAGCGCACCGCCCACCAGCTGGAACAGGCTTAGGCTGCTGTCCTGGATGGTCACGAAGGGCAGGGGGGACAGATAATCCTGGAATCGGCTCAGCTCCCCGCCAACACCCAGAACAACCACGGTGACCACATAGATAAAGAGGATCCCGATGGCGGAGGAAACGGCGTGATTTAGCCCGGAGCGCTTACCAAAGACGAAGTGACCCACAAAGCCCAGAATCAGGGAAATGGCGGCCATGACCAGGGCCAGCTTGACCACATTGCCCAGGTCGAAATCGGCGGTTGCTAAAAGGGAAGAAATGGATTGCATAGATAACCTCCGTGGATGACAAAAACAGCCGCCAGAAACTGGCGGCTGTTGTATGTCTTTGAGAAAGTAAAATTACTTGATCTCAGCCTCAGCGCCAGCTTCCTTCAGCTCGGCGACCAGCTTCTCAGCATCTTCCTTGGAGATAGCTTCCTTCAGGGTCTTGGGGCAGTTGTCCACCAGATCCTTAGCATCCTTCAGGCCCAGGCCGGTAGCGGCACGGACAACCTTGATGACGCCCAGCTTGG
>CAYRYT010000076.1:0-8432 GCA_964428625.1 uncultured Oscillospiraceae bacterium
TGAGAAAGATTATATTAATATTTTTAGTTAGTGTGAGTGTAGTATTCGGACAAGAGGAATTAATATCATGTAATGTGGATTTTGTTAATATTAACCGATATATGGGGGCTTGGTTTGAAGATTACGACAGAGCATATTATTATGCTAGGTATAATTCTACGACTAAAATTGTAGAATGGGTAAGAATACAAACAAATCAATTTGTTTATAGGTTGCAATATATAAAAGGTAATAGGCGAATTAATGCTTACGCTATATGGGATGAAGAATTAGAAACATTTTATGGAATTAAAACCAGGGTATTTAGTAAAACCGAGTATGGAGTTGATGTTGAGATAGATGGTATTCTATGTGATAACGGCGACTGGTTATTCCTATATGAACAATACCAAGATTTAAGAGTTGCTAGAGTTGATAGAAGATTCGGTGATGTAATCTTTGAGCGAGAAGGACGGCAATTTGATGATTATACAGTAAATTATTTTAGCGTTAATAATTTGAAACGAGCTTATAAAATTTATCAATATAATTTGGACTTAGAACCAAAGGCAAATAAAACAGGTATAGTAAAATATGAAAATGGTCAAAAATCTTGGGTGTTTGCAACTGAGTTCTATTCTGGTAATGCTTTTACGCAAGAGGATATTGATAATATTAATAAAGCTGAACAATTAATTCCTTTATGGGCTTCTAATTTAATATTTACAATAGGGCTTAATAAGTTTGATTCTTTTTGGGAATTTGCGCAACAAAATATAGATTAAAAAGGAGTAAAAATGAGAAATTTTATTAGAAGAAGTTTGGATATAGCATTTGATTATGCTTATATCAAGAACAGTGATTGGTCTTGTGAAGACGAGATAAGAGAATTTGTGTTGGATTTTTGGACTGACTATATTTTGGATTTACCAAATGCGTCTAACTATATGCCTGACACAATAGTTGAGAATTTCTTAATCAACGATGAATGGGGCTTGTATTCAGATTATGGATATAAAGCAAAGGATTTAGAAAGACTCAAAGATGAAGGTGAAATAGTTTTCTATTCTGGCGACTATGTAATCAAAAATCTTAGAGACTATAGCCAGGGTAATAAAATTATATTAGGAGAGTAAATATGAGTTATTTTACAGAAGCAAAAAAATTCATATCAGAAAATGCTGATATGAAAGATAAGAAATATGGAGATTGTATAAGAGTTAACAATCACAACGATTGGGATTGGAATGAAATAAGAGTTAATGCATTTAAGTTATTGAAAGAAAACTTGAATGGAGAAGTATTAAGTGATTTACCTAAAGTAAACACTTGGGACGATTTCAGATACTTGGTTAAATCGCATTATTTTCCAATGATGGAATCATTTTATAATGATGTTCATACTGATTGTTGTAACCAAATAGGTTTGAAAGAGTTTGATAAGAAAGATAATATCAAGGCTTCAGATTATATAGCCGACCATCTTTTTATTGGTTTTACTGATGAAGAGTGGGACGAGATATTATTGTCATTAGATTAAGAAGAGTTAAGGTCTGGGTTCGCTCAGACCTTTTTAATTAAAGGAGACATTATGTATATAGGAATAGTTGAACCAATTTATAGAGATGAGTTTTTGAAAAGAATGAAAGAACACACAAGTGCTTTCGATGATTTTGAGTTAACTGCGATATATGACGACTTACAAGAGTATTGTGAAGAAGCAGAAGAATGCGTAGTTATGGACCCGATAGCAATATGTTGTCAGTATCAAAAAGGGACTCTTTATTTTCCTAAAGACGAAGAGGAATATAAAGAGTGGTTGGACAATGAAGCACTTGGCATGACATTATATAACGAAATACAAGGTTCTTTTAGAGAATCTAGTATAGATGATTCGGATATAATTTGTGCAAGTAGTGATAGTTTTATTTATAGGAGTTAATAATGAAAATATACAACATACAAGATTTGAAAGGCAAGAGTTGGGACGAAGTTGTAAACGAGAAACTCAATATGTTAGATTTAGGTGAACCATCTAAAGAGTTGTATAAGCCGGTGTATATATCGGACGAATTGTTTAAGGAAGTTACAGGACAAAGTCCTAAAGCTTGTTTGTTGGATGAGTGGGATAGTGTTGGACGCTGTCCTAAATGTGGCGAGTATATGTTTACTCGAATGACGAAAGAAGTATCTGCATCAAAGATAGTTGACGGTGAAGAAGAAGTTGTAGCCAACTTTGAAACTACTAGTAAACTTAAATGCAGATGTGGTGTAGAAATTTATAGAGGAGAATAAAAATGAGAAGAATATCAGGAGACATACAAGGCGGATTATGGATGAACCAAAATTCCGATAGTTTGAGCAGATTTGGATGGGACGGTCAACAACCGCAATATTTGGAATACTATTATGATGCGGATTACTTTGATGTTGAAGAACTAAGAAGTTTACTCATTGAGCTTAATAGTTTTGCTAAATATGTTGGACAAATGTTGGAAGATGACGATGTTATAGAATCTAGTTCACAAGTTGGTAAGAGTGGACAAGAAATATGCAAAGAAGAGTTGTTAAAGGGATTGGATATAGATATATTATTCGATACGCCTAACTTCAATGTTGTAGTTGAAGAATTCTTTGATTTCATACATGCATTCAATGAATGGCGTGACGGTAGAGAATATAGCATTCACGGTCTTCGTCTAAAGAATTTATATGCCAGTGAGGGTGGTAGAGAGAAGATAGATGAAATATCTGAATATATCGAAGACCACAATGTAATGTCTGATTTAGCAGACGCTATATTTGGTGCTGAAATATATTGCACTATCAAACGAACAGGGCAATGTAATTTTACAGTAGAGATATAAGAGACAGGGGGCGCAAGCCCCCTTTGTTTTAGGAGTTAAATATGTATAGAGAAAATTTAATTAAATTGATTGAAATATTTGACGAGAAGATTATTGCGCTTTTGAAACCATATATGGATTTAGCTGGTTGGAATTATGAGTATATCATTTTACCGAAGGCTAAAGGATATAAGGTTGGTTTGAAAGTATATTATTTTGAAGAGGACGAATCTGAAGAAGAATATGCTTTTAATATTAAGCAAACGATAATCTTTTTAAGTTTTAATGTAGACGAGAAAATAAAACTCTTGTTTGCAGATGACACAGATGTTATTCAATATGACTTAAATGCAACAGACCTTGGTGTTAAGGATGTTAGCGATTTCTATAAAGTTAAAAGTCAGTTGGATGATGTTATAAATAGTTTTGAAAGGATTGAATTATGATGCGATTTGATAGCAAAGAAGATTTCTTGAATGAGTATAAAAGCTGGGAAGAATTCGCAAGCGAGATTCCTGAGTTAGTAATAATGTCAAGAAATTTATTTAGAGAGTTGACTGGACAAGAAATAGAGTTTACAAGAGACGATATAACTGATGACGACAGACCAATTGCAAGATGTGCGGTTTGTGGTAGTGAAATAATACAAGAGGAATTCGTTGGTGGTTGTTTAGGTTATATCGACGACGAGGGAGTGTATCAAATTACATCTGAAGATGACACGGCACACGAGTCGTGGATATGCGTAGGATGTAGCGAAGAAATAGAGGATTGGAATTGATGTTAGAATTAAAATTAAAACAGTTCAATAGTAGTTATGTAAAGAAAGAGATGATAACAAATGAAACGGGTATAGTTTTATATAGCGACCCTGAATATCATAAAGTTTACGAATTCTACTATGACGAAGATGAAGAAAAATTAACATTAGATGATGAGTGCATAATAAGTATTTTACAAAATACATTTGAGTTTACGGATGAAAGGTTTGAAGATATAAAAGACCAAAAGTTCTTTGAATGGTCGAGTATAAATGATAGAGAGACATTCAGACCTTTTCTAACTTATAAAGCAGATTGGGATGAGTTTGATACATATCGTCCTCATTTATTCTATCGCAATAACGAATTGCTTAAGCACATATGGGAGCTTAAGTATGACGGTGGTGATAGAGTTTATAGGTGTGGCAACTGTGGTTATCCTTATTTCAAATCTTACAATGTATTTGAATACAAAGGTGGAACAGAAGGATTAGATGCAGAAGCTATGTCTGGTGATACTTCAATCGCATGCTCTGCGTGTGGTCGAGTAGTTAAGAATCCAGCATTATATATGGGGGGACTATGAGTAAAGTAAAGAAAGTATGTGGAAACACAATAGTGAAAGCGGTTGGCTTTATAGTGCGACTTGTTTTCAAAGAAAAAATAGATTATGACCATATAAATAATCTATTATAATTAAGATAAGAAATCCCCTTTAATGTCGATAATTAAAGGGGATATAAAGGATTAAACATGGGGATAATACAAAAATTATTCGACAAGATTTTTAGATTTTCGAGATGGTTGAAATTTAAAGGCTATAAGAAGACTATAGCCTCAATGGTAAAAGAAGATATAAAAGAGTTGTTGGTTGACCCTTCGGCTGAAGGCTTTATAACTAAAATACCTCAAAAAGGATTGTCAGGTTTCGCACTTAAACCTTTTACTTCTATTGGGTTTGAGGTTACTGACGATTCGGTAAACTTTACAGTGCCGTTAAAGTTTCATTATTTATTTTGGACTATGAAACAAATATATGGCTGTAGAGGAATAGTGGATGAACTATTCTTTTATGATAAGTTTACTTTGAAGTTTAATAAAGAATTCAGTTTGTGGGTTGGTGGTAAAAACTTTCAAAGAATGTTATATACTATGTATAAGATACATGATAATATTAATAAGGGTATGATAATGAAACCTCAAGATTTGACTTGGGAGCAATGGGACAGAGAGTTGAATTATATTAGAATGTATTTGAATTTCTATGTTCAGGGCAATTATGCTCTTTGCATTGATTTCGTAGTATATGGTAGGGATAGTTATTTTACACATAAGGATAACTTAATCAGAGGTTATGAAAACCTTTGTAAGTATTGGAGGATATTTGAGTGAGAATAAATGAAGAGTTATCTATGCAAGTATCGTTATCAAAAGATAGTCGCGGCAATATTATTATGCGTCCTGTAGACAGAGATATGGAAAAGGCAGAATTGCTTTTTATTAAACTGCGAGCTACGGGACATTCTATTGCTACTATTGTAATAGACGATAATCAAGTGTCGATTAAGAGTCGTAAACTTGAGAGAATGTATAGAGCCTCTTTATCAAAGTTGGCTGAAGCTATAAGTGATGTTGTAACTAAATGGACGCCCGAGTCTTTACATCTTTATTTCAAAGAACAGTTTTGTAGATTTAAGAAAGATATGGGTGTTGATTTATATGAGAAATACAATAGAGAAGTAGACGGTCAAATAGTTGAATTAGAACGACCGATTAGTTTTGATAGGAAAGTTGATGGTAAGATATATAAAGAATATGTATTGGACTTTTATAAGAATCATTGTATAACTCAATTTAACATCAATCCGTTTGAGGATTTAGAAGAACGCCAATTTATTACTCAAAAGTTAAAGGAAAAAGAGCAATGAATGTTTTAATAACAATTTTGACAATGCTCTCTATATCTCTTTTGCAGTTTGTTAATATACTAATGCAAATAGCAATGAAATCTGTAAGAGATTGGATAAGGAGAAGAAATGACAAAAGTTAAAAAATATTTGAGCTGTTTGAAAAGTCTTAATGAGGCAAAGGCAAGTCTGATAGAAGAATGGGGCAATGAATGTAAACGAAATCCCGAGCACAATAAATACTTTAAGAAACAGGGTAAGGACTATATGATATTCCAATGCCCTAAACATTACAGTATTCGAGTAGAGATAGACGGGGATAAATTAGTTGTGTTTCATAAGGAGAAACATGCTGCAGTTATTTATATCAAACAAGATATAGCAGAAATATCAGACTTCGGGGTAGTAGCAAAAAGAATAAATGAAATATGTGAGAGGTAATTATGATAAAATTAACAACCGAAGCCTGCCTTAGTGTAGGCGGTGCTTATTACAAAGAGTATATGTTTGAAGACGGCAATTATAATGTCGGCGACATAATCAAGGCAAAGATAAGAGATGTTCGTGGTGGTAGCGAAAACGAGTATGATATAGACTTGGAAGTAACACAAGAACTTTTAGATATAATAGATAAGACAAAAGAAGTTGAGAAGAAAGAAGCGTATTTGAAGTCTATAAGAGTTACACCAACTCTATACTTGTATGGTTTGGATAATGATATAGTCCCTTACAACAACGATTGCGAAATATACAGTATGCTATGTGAAACAGTTGAGAACGGTGATTATGATATTTATGACGAGAATGGAGATTTGGACTTTGATAAAGAGCGAGAAGTTATTTATAAGATGCCGATAGAGGATGTCAAAGATATAGTTTACGCTTGCAAGATATTCGACAGCGATGAATATATGAGCGAGCTGTGGGATGCGAAAGAGGACAAAGACAATCCTAATAGAGAGTATTATGAGAAGATATGGGATGCAAATCCCGACTTGTATTTAATGTTCACAGAAGAGGAACTTAAGAAGTTAGGACTTGGACCTAATGGCCAAATCGAAATAGATGGATTAGAATATCATCTAATAGATTGGTGGTAAAGACATCGGGCAGGGATTACTATCTCTGCCCTCTATTTTAAGGAGAAACAATGATTAGATTAAATGTATTGCAAAGAACTCAAATGTTGAAAGACTTGGCTATAGAAAGATTGGTTAGTAGAAAGAATATCATACCGACTGAAATATTATCTACATACACGCTTGAGACATTAGAGAAATATTATGTTCATATTTTTAATAAAAACAAATTGGTTGAAGCTAAAAATATGGCGAAAGAAATTTATAAAATAATAAAGGAGTGTTAAAATGAAAAGTGTTTTTGAATTAGCTAAACATGAAATGCAAGAGTTGAAAACAAGATGGTATATGGAAAATTTTAATGAAGCATTGAGCTTAGATGAAGTAGCTCGTATCAACGAAATAGTTGACGACGAAACTATGTATGACGAATATTCTAATACACAGTTTGTTGATGACGATTTCTTCAGTAATCAGGAGTAGTTATGAGATACATTACTATTTTAACGGTTATCGAAAGAAAGCGAGATTACGATGCTAAATTTATACAGAACTGTTTGATTAAATCTTTTGGTGACGAGAAGGAAGCTTCAAAGTTCACAGATGATTTCAGGGAATGGGTAGAACGCTTCGTTGCTAACGATGTAATGGTTAGTTCTATCCCTGTAAAGAATAACGACAGGATTTTAGATTTCGTTGTGAAGAACTTGCGTAGCGATAATAATGTTAGCGTAAGCTATAAAGAAATCGAAAGATAATGTCGATAATTAGGGGGGTAATATGATGAAGCAGTTGGTTAGTCAGGTTGTTGCTAATATGTTAACTAACGAATTAGAACGCAAGGTCACATTAGACCTATCTGACGATTACATTGCTTTTTATGTTGCTGGAATAGGTGGCGGTAAGTTTTCTATCACGCCAAACAAGGAGATTAAGATACTCGAATGCGATGTATCCGAAGAAGTAATATTTAAGTTGCGTGATAGTATCGTCAACTATATAGGCGGTGCTGATTGTAAGAAGGACAATAAAAATAAAGGAGAGACAAAATGACATTATTTCATCAATATACCTTTGAAGAGGTCAAAGGATATTATTTAAAGAATCATAAAGATTCTAAAGATGCACGCAAAAATTATTATTTGAATTGCTTGCATAATATAATAGGACAAAAAGTATACATTCCTGATAGAGGGGATGTGAAAAAAATAATTCAATATTTCTTATTAGAAGGAGAGGAATAATATGTTTGTAAAAACTATAGGAAGTCAATTAGTAAATTTGGACGCTGCAACGAAGATATTGTGGCAAGAGCAAATGGGCTACGAAGAAAATAAGGGAACTTATGATTTGGTAGCTGTGATAGCAGGACAGAGAGAAGTGTTGATTACTGTAGCACAAACTAATGATGAAGAGTTATCTAGATTTTTAGATGTCTTTTCTCAAGAAGTTGTAGTAGCTACAGAGAACAAAAAGTTTTCTATTAGTATTGAAGATGTAGTTAGGCAATTCAGGGCTAATAGAGGTGCTATAGTAGGACCTCAGGATATAACTAATGGATAAGATATTAATAGAATTTCTTGGTGGCATTGTCAATTTAGAGGATACTATAAATATACGAAATGACGACGAGCATGTATATGTTGATACAGCTCATGGTAGTCTTATGTTATATAAGGCTATCAGCTACGAGGAAGACGAAACTAAAGCTAAAGAAGAGCTTAAAGATAAAGCTCTTAATATACGCTGCATGCTTCAAAATGCAATAGCAGAAGCATTAGCAAGCGAAGATGCCGTAACAATAAAAGTTAGCGACATCGTTAAAAAATATGAAGAACTATAAAGTTCTTACAAAAGATG
>CAYRYT010000077.1:0-8232 GCA_964428625.1 uncultured Oscillospiraceae bacterium
ATCCTGAAGTTCGGGCCTTGCTGGAAGAAATGGTGGGCTACTGTATGTACCGCCGCAACGAACTTGGCAAGGCGTTCATCCTGATCGGTGATAAGAGCAACGGCAAATCCACCTTCCTTCATGTGGTGAAAAACCTTCTTGGGGATCAGAACATTGCTTCCCTTGACCTGAAGGAATTGGGTGACAGGTTCAAAACCGCTGAACTGTTCGGCAAGCTGGCGAACATCGGTGATGATATTGGTGATGAATTTATTGCCAATGCTTCCGTGTTCAAAAAGCTGGTTACGGGTGATCGGGTGAATGTAGAGCGAAAAGGACAAGACCCCTTTGAGTTCAACAATTATTCCAAGTTCCTGTTTTCAGCCAACAACATTCCCCGTATCAAGGACAAGACCGGAGCCGTTCAAAGGCGTTTGGTGATCGTTCCTTTTGATGCCAAGTTCACCCCCAATGATGCCGATTTCCGCCCGTTCATCAAGGATGAACTGTGTGAACAAAGTTCAATGGAATATCTGGCCTTGCTTGGGCTTCAGGGGTTGAAGCGGGTGTTGGGCAATGCACAGTTTACCACTTCCAGCAGAGTACAAGGGCAGTTGGACGAATATGAAGAAAACAACAATCCCATTATTGGGTTCATCAATGAAGTGGGCCTTGATGGGATTGAGAATGAAGCCACCGATTCCGTATATCGCCGGTATAAGGAATATTGCATTGCAAATAACTTCCAAGCCCTTTCCAAGATTGAATTTTCCCGGCAGATCACTAAGCGTTGTGGTTTCAACACGGCCACCAAGTGGATCAGGGGCAAGAAAACCCGTGTATTTACAAAAGAAAGTGAGGAATAAAAAGTGGGTACAAAAATTGAACTGTACCATGATAATTTCCAGAATTTCAAGAGGTACAACATCCCCAAGGCCCAGCTTGTCATTGCTGATATTCCGTATAACATCGGTGTTGATGCCTACGCAAGTAACCCCCATGTGGTATCAGGGCGGTGACAATAAAAACGGTGAAAGCAAGCTGGCAAAATCCACTTTCTTTCATACCGATGGAACCTTCAAGATTGCGGAATATATGCACTTTTGCAACCGCCTTCTTCGGAAAGAGCCGAAAGAGAAAGGACAGGCCCCGGCCATGATCGTGTTCTGTGCCTTTGAACAGATGCAGACGGTCATTGACTACGGCAAAAAGTATGGATTTGAAAAATCCTATCCGCTGTTCTTCGTGAAGAACTATTCCGCCCAAGTTCTGAAAGCCAACATGAAAATTGTTGGTGCTACGGAGTTCGCCGTGGTTCTGTACCGGGATAAACTTCCCAAGTTCCGCAACATCGGCCCTGACGGAAACAAACACATGGTTTTCAACTGGTTCTCGTGGGAGCGGGACAACCGGAAGGAATATCCCAAAATCCATCCCACCCAAAAACCGGTTGGAGTGCTGAAGCGGCTGATTGAGGTATTCACCGATCCGGGGGATGTGGTCATTGATCCCTGTGCTGGTAGCGGTTCGACCCTTCGGGCCGCTTATGAGTTGGGGCGGAACGCTTATGGGTTTGAAGTTGATAAAAACTTCTACATAGCCGCTATGGAAAAAATGATCCCGAACAGAAAGGATGATGAAACATGATTAAGGACAGCGGGGAACGCACCGAGTTTGACACCGGGGCGGTTCGTGATATGCACAGCGGCAAGGGCCGCATGGATTTGTTACCGTGGGAAGCCTTGGTGGAAGTTTCCAAGCATTGTGAGGAAGGGGCCTTGAAATACGGTGAACGGAACTGTGAAAAGGGTATTCCCGTTCACAGCCTGATTGATTCCGCCTTCCGCCACCTTGCCAAGTACATGATGGGGATGGACGATGAACCCCACCTTCGGGCGGCTTGCTGGAATTGCCTGTTCGCCCTGTATATGGAGATCAAGCACCCGGAACTTCAGGACATTCCCACACGGATGAAAGGGGAAGAAAAATGAAATATAGAAAACGCCCGGTGGTAATTGATGCGTTTCAGTTGGGCATTGACTACCTTCCTACTTGGTTCATGGTTGCTTTGACGGAAAACAAGGTGATCCTTCGTTCAAATCGAAATGCAAAAATCCAAACGGAAGCAGATATTGAAACCCTTGAAGGTTGGCACCATGCCAACGGCGGTGATTTCATTATTCGTGGTGTAAAAGGTGAAATCTACCCTTGTAAACCTGACATTTTTAGATTGACTTATGAGGCGGTGGAGTAAATGAAAATTATTAAACCTGATGTGGAGTTTATCACCCCGATTGACGGAGCCACAATCCTGAAGCGGCTGGAAGAATGTGGCCGGGTATGCTACAAATCCGAGGACAAGATCACCGAGGGTTCCGCTGAAAAGTTCATTGCCGGGATCATCAAGCGTGGGCATGAAGCTGTTCTGGAACACTGTTCCTTCACCGTGAAGTTTATCTGTGATCGTGGCGTTTCCCATGAGATTGTACGCCACCGGATGGCTTCTTACTGTCAGGAATCCACCCGCTATTGCAACTACGGCAAGGGCAAGTTCGGTGAGGAAATCACGGTGATCAAGCCTTGCTTCTTGGACTTTGCTTCTCAGGCGTATTTTCATTGGGATGCGGCTTGTCATAAAGCTGAAAACGCCTATTTTGATATGCTGGCCTGTGGTTGCACCCCGCAAGAAGCCCGTGCTGTTCTTCCCAACAGTTTGAAAACGGAAGTGGTTATGACGGCCAACATTCGGGAGTGGCGGCACTTCCTGAAGTTGCGTTGTTCCCCCGCCGCACATCCACAAATGCGGGAAGTGGCCCTGATCCTGTTGGACAAAGTTCACGCCCTGATTCCGGTGCTGTTTGATGATATTTGGAGTGAATACCATGCCGATCTTTAAGAGAGCCGGGGGCAAAATCTTCGGGGTTCAGTTCAACAAGGCTGAACAACGGGCCTTGGATCAGGCAATCAATGAACAGATCGTTGAGAATGACCGGGCTTTTGATATGGACAAAGAATCTTCCATTCTGTGGATGCTTCATACGCAATTTGGCTTCGGCCCCAAGCGGCTGAAGAAGGCTTGGGAACTGTTCTATGCGGAAACCCTGAAACTTCGGGAATATTACCTGATGGATCAGGAAGATGATGGGTGGTTAGCCCGGAAAAAGCTGAAAGAAATTGGGTGTGATGTTGAAGAATGGTACAAAGAAGAAGGGAGTGAAGGGAATGCCTAAACCTTGGGAAAACGCTGAAGGGTACAATGATCCCACTGCCTACAACGGCACCAAGAACATCATCCGGGAAGAAGATGAACAGCAGAAGCGAGTGAACACCCTGATCTTCGTCCTGAAGTACATCATCCGTTTGGCCGGGTTTGAACTGCTGAACCGGGTTGAACTGAAAGACCGTAAGGCCGGGAGGGAATACCGATGAAAAAGCCCTTCAAATGCTGTTGGAACTGTGCCAATGGTTTCACAGCGGTTGGCCGAACCAAAGAAGAAACAAGAGCCTTTAACACTTCCAAAAGGTTTTGTTGTGCTTCTTACCCGGTATCTCAGCACGGGGAAAATCCGTTCAAACAGAGATATTGCAAACAATTTGAAATCCCTGATCGGATTCGGTTTGGACACGAAATCACGAAAGAAGAAGCAAACCAGCTTAACACCATGAGCGGGGCAGAACTGTTGAAGTATTGGGGTGTGGAGGGCTAACCGGCCCGCAAAGTTCTTCTTTAGTAGGAGTTGGAACAGTTGAACGGAACAGATGAAGAACAGATGTTTATTGTTTATCTGTTCCGTTCATAACCCCTTGCAAATACTGACTTTTTCGCCGTTTTTGGGGCGGTGGAACAGATGGAACAGATGGCAATATACTTTTCTAATATAAATAAAAAAATATATAAGAAATAGTATTATAAGCAATCTGTGCATTTATCTGTTCCATGTGTTCCAAACCATTGAAAAGCCTTGATTTATCAAGGTTTCTGAACGGTACAGATGTACCCGAAAACGGAACAGACCTACACAGAAAGGATGTGTTACATAGTGAATGATAAGGAACTTGCCCAAAGAGCCAAGGAATATCTTTCCCAAATTCATAAAACTGATGCCCTGATCAATAGGCTTTTAGATACGGTTGTAACCTTGCGTTCCAACTTAACTTCTATCAGTTGTGAATTAAAACCGGACAAGGTTCAAACTTCAGGCCCCCAAAATAGCCTTGAAGAAGGCATTGCCCGAATTGATCAGCTTGAACGGACAATCAACGCCCGGATTGATGAACTTGTTGATTTAAGAGAAACGGCGTTCAGCATGATTAAGAAAATTCCCGACCTTGATCAGCAAAACATTCTGATTGCCCGGTATATTCAAAATCTGAAATGGGATTCAATCGCTGATGAAATGGAGCACGAAATCAGATGGGTGTATAAAACCCACGGGAAAGCCTTAGTTGCATTTGTGAACAGTAATGAACAGTTGTTAGTTGTAGATAAACAGCCCAACGAGGGTTTATAATACAACTATGAAATTGTGCCTACGGGAAACCGGGGCACTTTTTCTATATCTGAAGAAAGGCGGTGATCTGTAATGGCAAAAGGCAAATATGAACAATGGCTGACCGAGGAAGGTTTGCTTCAGCTTGAAGCGTGGGCAAGAAACGGCCTGACGGATGAACAGATTGCCGCAAATATCGGTTGTGCCTGTTCTACTCTTTATGATTGGAAAGGTAAGTTTTCGGAGATTTCGGAGGCCCTAAAAAGGGGAAAAGATGTAATTGATATTCAGGTTGAAAACGCTTTGTTGAAAAGGGCCTTGGGATATACCTACATTGAAACCACCCAAGAACGGGTTGAAGATTATGACCCGCATACAGGTTTGAAAATCGGTTCTCACATGGAAGTTACAAAGACCGTAACCAAGGAAGTTCAGCCTGATACTACAGCCCAAATCTTCTGGCTGAAGAATCGGAAGCCTGACACTTGGAGAGATAAACGGGATGTTGGCATTGAAGGGAGCCTGAACACCAACAATCCTTTTGCTGATCTGACTACCGAGGATTTGAAGAAGTTGATTAACCATGATTGATCCTGTCATTATCCAAGGTGCCAAATGCGAACTTGCAAGGCGTGAGTTTTTCTATTATTGCCAAGTGAAGGCCCCTGATTTCTACAAAGAGGATCGGGCCTTTTTGGTTGATTTCTGTGAACAGCTTCAGGATTTTTATTATTCTGATGATAAAGTCCTTGTAATCAACCTTCCGCCCCGACACGGAAAATCAAGAACCATAGGTTGTTTTGTTGAATGGGTATTGGGTAAGAACCAATCCGAAAAAATAATGACCGGATCATACAACGAAACACTTTCCACCACCTTTTCCAAGGGTGTTAGAAATACCATTTCGGAAGTTAAAGCTGATAGAAACAAAATTGTTTATAGTGACATTTTCCCCGGTGTTGAAATCAAGCGGGGTGATGGTGCTATGAATATGTGGAGCCTTACAACGGGATATAACAACTATCTGGCAACTTCCCCCACGGGTACAGCCACGGGCTTTGGTGCTTCCATTATGATCATTGATGATCTGATCAAATCAGCATTGGAAGCGAATAACGCCAATACCCTTGAACAGCATTGGACATGGTTCACAGATACAATGCTTTCCCGTTTGGAAGAAGGCGGAAAAATCATCATCGTAATGACCCGATGGCATAGCCTTGATTTGGCTGGTAGAATTATCGACCATTACAAGAGCAAGGGGCAACCGGCCAAGACCGTTATTTATAAAGCGGTTCAAGCTGATGGTTCTATGCTTTGCCCGGAAATCTTGTCCAAAGAAAGCTATGATGAAAAAACCCAGCTTATGGGGCTGGATATTGCTTCCGCCAACTATCAGCAAGAGCCTATCGACATTAAAGGGCGGCTTTATACCAGCTTCAAGACCTATTCTGAACTTCCTAAAGATGCCAATGGAAAGCTGGTGTTCAGCAAAATTCAGAACTACACCGATACCGCTGACACCGGGGATGATTACCTATGCAGTATCAACTATGGTGTGTATAACGGTGAAGCGTATGTTCTGGATGTGCTTTATACTAAGGAAGGCATGGAAATCACAGAACCGGCTACGGCCAAAATGCTTTATGATGGCAAGGTGAATGTGGCAGACATTGAAAGCAATAACGGCGGTAGAGGGTTTAGCCGAAATGTGGAACGGGAACTTCGGGAAAAGTATCAATCTACCCGGTGCATCATGCGACCCTTCCACCAATCTGAAAATAAGATTGCCCGTATTCTTTCAAACAGCACATGGGTTATGAACCATCTTTATTTTCCTGTGAATTGGAAAGATCGTTGGCCTGAATATTATGAAGCTATGAACCGTTATCAAAAGGAAGGTAAAAACGCCCATGATGATGCCCCGGATGCAACCACCGGAATAGCTGAAAAGGTTGGCGGTGGGCCGGTATTCAGCTTTGAGTAATAACATGATAGTAACAAAAAGCCCCTGAAATGCAGTAATTTCAGGGGTTTGCTTTTATTAAGCAATAGAAAGGGTGATTGAAGATGTTCTTCTTGAATACTGAAACGGCCCGGATCAATCGCCTGATTGCGGAAGGTGCTGGCCGTGGTTTGACCGAAACACAGTTTTTCGCCAAGGAAATTGTGGCATGGAAAAATTCACCGGAACGCAAAGAGCAAATCCAAGGAACCAGCTATTATTCTGATCGGCAAGATATTCTTGACCGGAAAAGAACGGCCATTGGCCCTGATGGGAAACTGGTTCCTGTTGATAATCTTCCCAACAACAAGATCATTGATAACCAGTATGCAAAGATGGTGGATCAGAAGGCCAATTACCTTTTGGGTAAGCCCTTCACCATCACTTGTGAGAACAAAGCCTATGTGGAACAGTTGAAGAAGCGGTTTAACAAGGCTTTTCAGCGAATGATCAAGTATGTGTGTGAAGATGCCCTGAACGGCGGAAAGTGCTGGTTGTTCGTCTACTACAACGAAAAAGGCGAACTGTGCTTCAGACGGTTCCCAGCCTTTCAGGTGTTGCCCTTTTGGGCTGACGATGATCACACCATCTTGGATGCCGCCGCCCGTCTGTATCTTCAGGAAGTTTGGGAAGGCTACACCAAAAAGATCATTGAAAAGGTTGAAATCTACAAGCCCGATGGGATTTACCGTTATACCTTGGATGGTTCGGTTCTGATCCCGGATGTGGAAGCCGGGGATTATGCCCCATATATCACCGTGAAGAACGGGGATAATGTGGAAGCCTATAATTGGGATCGCCTTCCCTTGGTGTGCTTTAAGTACAACAAGGAAGAAACCCCGCTGATCCGCCGTGTGAAATCCCTTCAGGACGGTATCAATCTTCTGTTGTCTGACTTTCAGAACAACATGGAAGAAAACGCCCGGAACACCATCTTGGTTCTGAAGAACTATGACGGTGAAAACCTTGGTGAGTTCCGCCACAACCTTTCCACCTTTGCGGCGGTGAAGGTTCGTGATGATGGCGGGGTGGAAACCCTGACGGTGGAAGTGAACGCCGAAAATTACAAGGCCATTCTGGAACTGTTCAAGAAAGCCCTGATTGAAAATGCCCGTGGCTATGATGCCAAGGATGATCGCCTTTCCGGGAACCCCAACCAAATGAACATTCAATCCATGTATTCTGACATTGATTTGGATGCAAACGGTATGGAAACCGAGTTCCAAGCGGCCTTTGATGATCTTCTGTGGTTCATCAATCAGGACTTGAAAACCAAAGGGGCCGGGGATTTTGAACAGGAAGATGTGACCATTGTTTTCAACCGGGATATTCTGATCAACGAAACGGAAGCCATTCAGAATTGTTCCAATTCCGTTGGTATTCTGTCCAATGAAACCATTGTGGAACAGCACCCTTGGACAACTGATGTTGAACTGGAATTGAAGCGGCTGAAGCAAGAGCAAGAAGAAGCAATGGCCCAAGCCCAAGAATACGCCGGGGCCTTCGGAACCGGCAATCAGAACGGTGATGAAGGTGGGGACGGATGATCCCCACCTTCCACGATATATGCCGGGGTAGACATTGAGTGTGGCGGGTTTCACCTCCTTCCCCGCCAAAGGGTGAAATTCCCTTCCCCGGCCCATTCATGGCGTGTTGGTCAAGCGGTCAAGACACCGGCCCTTCAAGCCGGGATCACGGGTTCAACCCCCGTACACGCTACCAGTGGCCGGTTCGCTACCGGCTGATGTGTGAGATTAT
>CAYRYT010000078.1:0-7798 GCA_964428625.1 uncultured Oscillospiraceae bacterium
AAAGACATTCCCCAACTGCATCCGACCGGAGGGCGTGGGGGCAAACCGCCCCACGGGAGGATTCAGGTGAAGCGCAGAAGCAACCATACCAGGATCCCTCCCATCACCAACAGGATCCCCCACATCAGGGCCAGCAGCCCATTGCCCCGGGGCACATTGGTTTCCAGGAGCTGGTCCCCATATTCCTCCGGGGGGATATCCGTATCATCGCTGTTGTAGGCCTGGTAGCTGGGGCGGCGGCCATAATCATTGGAAAAATTCCGGTACAGATCCGGCTCGTCCTCTCCCGCCAGAAAATCCTCCAGCAGGGCATCCAGATCCGCCTCACTCAGGCCGGAAGGCCCTTCTTCTTCCAGCAGCTCCCGTTCCAGCCGTTCCAGCTCTTGCTGGGTCTCTCGGTTCATTGGAGCACCTCCTTACCATTCTTTGTTCCCATTTTACATGAAATCAGGCCGGATGTAAAGCAGTATTTGTCGGAATCTCCGGCCCTGTGGAGAACCGCCCGGGAATGGGAGAAGGGGTGAAAAAAAGTTTACATAAGCCCAGTTCTCCACATCTTCCACAGGGTTATCCACAAAAGTTTTCCACATTCTCCACAGCTTTGTCCACAGGCAAAAAAACCTGTATTTGCAACAACTTTTTCGTTTCCTCCACAAAAATCCTCCACAATCCGGCACCGGGTTGTGGAGGAAATCAGTTAACAGAACTCAGTTGAACAGGGCTTGGACGGAGAAGGCCCGGCGGCTGTGCTCCGGGGACTCCGGCTCCGGCCCGTAGCCGTCCACCGTCAAGGAATTCCCATCCTCCAGGGCATAGTGCAGCCGGATGGTCTGGCCCTCCAGGCACTCGCTGTGGTAGCAGACGGTGAACTCCGCCAGGGTGTGCTCCCGGTGGAAGGCGCTGGGCAGCAGATCCTCCACCCAGTCCAGGTAGCGGGTGTTGTTCATATGGCCGTTCCGGTCCAGCTGGGAGTAACGGACGGTGCGGTCGGTGAATCGCACCAGATCCCGGGGAGCCAGGGTCCGGGGACTGGGCAGCTCGTTGCCCCGGAGGGTACCGGGAACCAGAATGCCGCTCTTACCCGGCAGGATCATATTCCGGCTGTTCAAATCCATGAGCACCCACAGGCTGATGGCCCGGAAGCACTCATTGCCCTCCCGGTCATAGGCCACGGTGGACCGGGGATAGGCCACCCGGGTGGTGGGCATGGCCCAGGTCTCCAGGGTGATGGTCTCCCCCAGCCGGGGCAGGCGGGTGATTTGAACCCGGGTGCGGCTGATGGCCCAGAACATCCCCTTCCGGGCCAGGGTATCGTAGTCCACCGACAGGGCGGTGCAGGCATCCCCGGCCACCTCCTGGGAAAATTGCAGGACCATGGAGGGCCGCAGGCGGCCGTAGCAATCTACCGCTGCCTCTGTGACGGGGAAAGTTTGGCGGAAAATAGGTTCCATTTGGATTCGACTTCCTTTGCAATGGTATCAGTGACCGTCCTCCTGGACGGTAAGGGTTGCGGTGTAGCGCTTGCCGCTGCGGTAAATGACCATCTCCACCTCGTCACCCACCTGGCAGCCGTTGATCAGACTCTGGAGCTGGTCCTGGGTGGTGACGCTGACCCCATCCAGGCTCAGCAGAATGTCTCCCGCCCGGAGGCCCAGGGTCTGGGCGTTGCTGTTCTCGGCCACATCGGTGATGAGCATACCTGAGGGATAACGCCAGTAGATCTGGTCAAATCGGCTCAGAGCCTCGCAGGTAAAGCCCAGGGAGGGCCGGCCGGAGACATAGCCCTGGGTGATGATCTGGTTGACAATATCCAGCACGGTGACGCTGGGAATGGCGAAGCCCAGACCCTCCACACCGGCGGATGAGATATAGTCACCGATCTTCAGGGTGTTGATGCCGATGACCTGGCCGTAGCAATTCAGCAGCGGGCCGCCGGAATTGCCTTCGTTCAGAGCAGCGTTGGTCTGGATCAGGGTCATGGTCCGTCCCCCCGTGGTGATATCCCGGTTGATACCGGAGATAATGCCGTCGGTCATGGTGCCGCTGAGCTGTTGGCCCAGGGGATCGCCAATGGCCACGGCCAAATCACCCACCCGCAGAGAACCGGAGTCCCCAAATTCCGCCGGGGTGAGATTCTTCCCGTTGACATACAACACCGCCAGATCCGACACGGCATCCTTGCCCACCAGCTGGGCCTCCAGCTCCGTGTCGTCATAAAGCACCACGGAGATGGCCTGGGCATCCTCCACCACATGGCAGTTGGTGACCACATAGCCGTTGGCGCTGAGGATCACCCCGGTGCCGCTGGAAGTTCCGGAATCCGTCCGGCACAGGACGGACACGGTGGAGACCACACCTTTGGCATAGATCTCCTGGAGGGACAGGCCCCCTTCCTGGGGGATGTTCTCCACAGCGGTTGGACTGGTGTTCAGGCTGATAGAAGCGGGATCCAGGCTGGTTTTGCCCTGGCTGTCCTGGGGCATGACGGAGCTTTCCGTGGCTTCCGGGGAAGCGGTGGATTCGGGAACGGGATTGCTCTGAATGGGGACCGGGGACTGGGGATCCTGGGGGTTGTTAGCCTGAAGGGTCTGGCTCTGAACCCGGGAGAGGTTGATCATAGTGGCAATGCTGACGATGCCGCACAGCAGGATCACCACCATCAGCAGCACCGCCATGGCCCCGCCGTAATTCTTGGGGGGCTTGGTGTGGCCGGTCTGGTAGGTGCCCTGATCCCAGGGATCCCGGGAAGTATCGGAATATTCATGGTTGTGATCGTTCTGGAACATAGCAGAACCTCCTGGGATAATGGATGTGGGACAGGCACCCCTTGGCGAGGAATGCACCGTCTAAAGGCTCCCCTTGGCAAGGGGAGGCTTTGCGGGCCGATTAAGAATCGGCCCCTACGGGGGGGTGCAGCGCATCACCCGACTACTGGGGATGATTGCTACCTTCAACTCCCTCCGTCACGGCGTTCGCCGTGACACCTCCCCCTACCAGGGGGAGGCTTTGACCGGTGCAACCATCCTACCCCCTATCTAAGGGAATGCTTTAATTGACCAGGGGGAGGGTGAAGGTAAACTCCGTCCGGCCATCCCGGCTGGACACGGAGATATCCTCCCCGTGGGAGCATACGATGGTCTTGACGATGTATAGTCCCAGACCCCAGCCGTCCCGATTCTGGGAGCGGGATTTGTCGATCTTGTGGAACCGATCGAAAACCAGGGAAAGCTCCTGGGGCGGGATGGTATCCCCGTCGTTGGCAATGGAGACATAGACCTTGGTGGTGCCGGTTTTGATGGACAGCCCCAAATTTCCCCGTGGGGGGCAGAATTTGATGGCGTTGTCCAGAAGATTATAGATCACCTGGGTGATATAGTCCTGATTGGCCCGGGTGTACACGGGATACTCCGGCATATCCACCTGAACATTCAGGTCCTTATCGGTGATTTTCTTTTCAAAGGTAATAAGCACCTGTCCGGCGCATTCCTCCAGATCGAACCGGGACTTCTTTTCCTCGGGGATTCCGGATTCGCTCTGGAGCTGGGAGATATCCAGCATACTGCGCACCAGGCGGCTCAGCCGCTTCGTCTCGTCGGAGACGATGTGCATATAGTGGGCCGCCCGCTCCGGGGGAATGGTGCCGTCGAGAATGCCGTCGATATAGCCGCCGATGGTGGTCATGGGGGTTTTCAGCTCGTGGGAGACATTGGCCACGAATTCCTGGCGTTGGTATTCGCTTTTTTGCAGGAAGGAAGCCATGTTGTTGAAGGCCAGAGCCAGATCCTCCACATCCTGGGGGTAGCTGCCGTCCAGCCGCACCCGGGCGTTCAGGTCCCCGTGACCAAAGGCATTGGCGGTTCTGGACAGCTCCTGGAGGGGCTTACTCTGCTTCCGGGCGTAGATGGTCATGAAAATCACCGCCGCGGCCACCACCACCAGAGATACTACCAGATAAATGCTGGAGATCCGCTCAATGACCCCCAGGGTCTTCTGGGTGGGGCAGGAGACCATCACCATGCCCACAGGGCTGGAGGTAACGCTGTCCACCACGGGCACGGAGACGAAGATCCGCTCCTGATCGTACAACTGGGAGATGGTGCCGGTGTAGGCCAAATACCCTTTTTCCTGGACGGCGGCCAGATATTCCCCATTGATTTTCAGGGATTGGTGGTCACAGCCCAGGGGCGCATCGGAGCAGACCACCACCTGCCCCGCCTGATTGCAGATGAGGGCATCGGCCTGGGCCACCTGGGAGGCAACACTGAGATTCACCAGGAATTCCCGGCTGTCCAGGGAGCCGCCGGTATAGTAGGCGGAGGCCAGCTGGGAAACGGTCTGGGCATCGGTGGTCAGGCTTTCCATGGTCTGGTCCTGGAGATAATCCTGAACCATCACCCGAAGAAAGCTGCCAACCACCACCAGGGCTACCAGCAACACCGCCGCGGCGGGGTAGAAATTACGGCCGAAGAAGGTTTTCATCCGCCCAGGACCTCAAACTTGTAGCCAACGCCCCACACGGTTTTCAGGCTCCACTGGTCGCAGACCCCTTCCAGCTTCTCCCGCAGGCGCTTGACATGGACATCCACCGTCCGGGAGTCACCAAAATAGTCGAAACCCCACACCTCGTCCAGCAGCTGGTTACGGGTGTAAACCCGGTTGGGAGAGGAGGCCAGGTAGTACAGCAGCTCCATCTCCTTGGGGGGCGTGTCCACCTTCTTCCCGTCCACGGTCAGCTCAAAGGCATCCATGTCGATGATGAGCTTGTCAAAGACCAGCCGCCGGGATTTCTTTTCTGTGGCCAGGCCGCTGCTGCGGCGGAGCACCGCCTCGATCCGGGCCAGGACCTCCCGCATTTCGAAGGGTTTGGTGATGTAATCGTCGGCACCGGATTTAAGCCCGGCCACCTTATCGTCGGTCTCGCCCTTGGCGGTGAGCATGATCACGGGGGTCTTGCTCTCGGCCCGGATGGATTTGCACACGCTCCAGCCGTCCATGACGGGCATCATCACATCCAACAGCACGATATCCGGCTTAATGGCCCGGAACTTGGCCAGACCCTGGCCACCGTCACCGGCCACGGTAACGGCATAGCCCTCTTTTTCCAGATACAGCTGCAGGAGCTCCGCGATGTTGCGGTCATCCTCTACGATCAGTACGGAGATTGCCATGATACATTCCTCCCAAATTCGATAAAATTCCGTTTATCCATATTATAGCCCAAGAATCCAAATTCTCATGAACAATTTGTAAAGACTTCCGCCCCAATTTGTGAACAGGGAAGTTTTGCTTGCAAAAACCCGCCATTGGGGGTATCATGTAAGGGTAAGATAAGATAACTATGGCTCCCCTTGGCAAGGGGAGCTGTCATGCGAAGCATGACTGAGGGGATGGAAGGTTGGATATTTGCAAAAGGCGCGGCCCCTGGCCGCGACGGGCCGATTAAGAATCGGCCCCTACATCGGCGGGTCGCATCCAGCCAACTACTGGGGAAAATCCGAACCTTCCACCCCCTCCGTCACGGCGTTCGCCGTGACACCTCCCCCTACCAGGGGGAGGCATCGGCTGGCGAAACCCCCTACCAGGGGGGAGACTTGGGCTGGTGCAATTCCCCTACCAGGGGGAGGCTTTGGCCGATCCGCACATCTGCCAAGTGTCAACAATACAAAAAAAGGAGTGAACCCCATGCTAGAAATTTTAAAATCCGCCCTTTTGGGCATTGTGGAGGGTATCACCGAATGGCTCCCCATTTCCTCCACAGGCCATCTGATTCTCCTGAACCAGTTCCTCCAGCTCCAGGTCTCCCAGGAATTCCAAAAGATGTACGATGTGGTGATCCAGCTGGGTGCCATTCTGGCGGTGATTGTCCTGTTCTTCCATAAGCTCAACCCCTTCTCCCCGAAGAAATCCCCCGCCCGGAAACGCCAGACCTGGGATCTGTGGTTCAAGGTTGTGGTGGCCATCATCCCCTCGGGCATCGTGGGTGTTCTCTTTGACGACCTGCTGGAGCAGTACCTCCATGGTGCCATCCCCGTGGCCCTGGCCCTGATTCTCTACGGCGTGGCCTTCATCCTGGTGGAGCGGGCCAATGCCCACAAGCGCCCCCGGATCAACCATGTCCATCAGATCGATTATAAGACCGCTTTGCTCATCGGCCTGTTCCAGTGCCTGAGTCTCTGGCCGGGCACCAGCCGCTCCGGTTCCACCATTCTGGGCGGAATTCTCCTGGGTGTCTCCCGGGGTGCCGCGGCGGAATTCTCCTTCTTCATGGCCATCCCCACCATGCTGGGTGCCAGCCTGATCAAAGGCCTGAAATTCCTGGCCACCGGCGTGACGATTTCCGGCCTGGAGGTGGGAATTCTCCTGGTAGGCTGTCTGGTTTCCTTCCTGGTGAGTCTGGTGGTCATCCGGGGCCTGATGGAATATGTCCGCAAGCATTCCTTCTCCGCCTTTGGCGTGTACCGCATCGTCCTGGGCCTGGTGGTGCTGGTGTATTTCCTGGCCGTGGACTGACATCCCTGGCACTTGCCTTTTTCCCCGATTCGGGATATAATGACAAAAAGATTATTTAGGAGGATTCCCAACATGGAAAAGAAACCTGTTCTCGTCGTCATGGCCGCCGGTATGGGCAGCCGCTACGGCGGATTGAAGCAGATCGATCCTGTGGGCAGCCACGGGGAGGCCATTCTGGACTATTCCCTGTTCGATGCCCATGAAGCGGGGTTTGACACCGCCGTGATTATTATTAAGGAGGCCATCCGCAAGGATTTCATGGATACCGTGGGCAAGCGCCTGGAAAACTGCCCCATGGAGATCCGCTATGCCTACCAGGAGATGGACAAAGGCGTTCCCGCCGATTATGCCATCCCCGAGGGCCGCACCAAGCCCTGGGGCACCAGCCATGCGGTGCTGTGCGCCAAGGAGGCCATTGACGGTGCCCCCTTTGCCGTGATCAATTCCGACGATTACTACGGCAAATCCGCCTATAAGACCATGTACGATGCTCTGTGCCAGGCCCGGGATACGGATCAGATGGATCTGTGCATGGTGGGCTACTATCTGAAAAATACCGTTTCCGACAATGGCTCCGTGGCCCGGGGCGTGTGCGCCACCGATGACCGGGGAATGCTCACCAGCATTGTGGAGCGCCTGCGGATCGAGAAGTACCCTGAGGGGATCCACTTCACCGTGGATGGGGAAACCTGGGAGGATCTGAACCCGGAGACCCTGGTGTCCATGAATATGTTCGGCTTCACCCCCAGCTTCCTGGACGCTCTGGAGGCGGGCTTTGTCCCCTTCCTCCGCCAGGAGGTTCCCCAGAACCCGGGGAAGAAGGAGTATCTGCTGCCCATGTCCGTCAGCGAGCTGCTCCATGCCGGGAAGGCCACGGTGAAGGTTCTGTCCTCCCCCGACCGGTGGTACGGTGTGACCTATGCGGCGGATAAGCCCGGGGTGGTCAAGGCCCTGGCGGACATGACCGCCCAGGGGAAATACCCCGACGGCCTGTGGGGCCAGGATTAAAAGAAAACCTGCACGGGTTTTGCTGTGTGCTGATAAGACAGTAATTTGAAAAAATTACGAAATCGGCAACTGCAAACAGGATTGGACAACAAAACAGGCGACATTCAACTTTGGTTGGGTGTCGCCTGTTTTTGTGCGTTTAAGGGTTGAAAAGTGCCTGTTTTTTGCTTTATAAGGCGAGGAATGTGGGATAGGTGAAAAAGATATCGTACTCGCATAATCTCGCAAGTCCATAAATAAGTTTATTACTATGTCGAAGGACGAGCACGCAAACTTTGTA
>CAYRYT010000079.1:0-7745 GCA_964428625.1 uncultured Oscillospiraceae bacterium
GCTTCTTGAAGATCCACTGGGTCCACTTGTAGAACTCCGGGTCGGAGGTGGCAATGGACTTGGACCAGTCATAGTCAAAGCCCAACTCCTTGAGCTGGCCGGAGAAGGTCTTGATATTCTCCTGGGTAAAGCCGTCAGGATGGTTGCCGGTGGAGATGGCGTACTGCTCCGCAGGCAGACCGAAGGAGTCGTAGCCCATGGGATGGAGGACATTGTAACCCTGCATCCGCTTCATCCGGGACATGATGTCGGTGGCGGTGTAGCCTTCCGGATGGCCTGCATGAAGGCCCACGCCGGAGGGATAGGGGAACATATCCAGCACATAATACTTGGGCTTGCTGAAATCCCACACATCCGTATGGAAGGTGTCATGCTCCTCCCAGTATTTGTGCCATTTTGCCTCAATGGCGGAAAAATCATAATTTGCCATTTCATTCACCTCAAAATTCGATTCCAACGCCCCCGGAATCCGTAACTCCGGGAATTTCGGAATGGATAGATTATCGTTACTCCGGCATCACGATGTCGGACAGATCCACGACCTCCGCATCGGCCCAGAGCCGCTCCAGGTCATAAAATTTCCGGGCTTCCTCGGTAAACACATGGACCACCACGCTGCCAAAGTCCAGCAGCTCCCAGGAATTGCCCCGGTGGCCCTCCCGGCCCAGCATGGTCTCCCCAATCTGCTCCATGGCATACTCGGCATAGTCGCACAGAGTCTTGACATGGGTATTGACGGTACCGGTGCAGATGACGAAATAATCCGCCAGGCTGGAAACCTTGTCGATTTTCAGAACCTTGATGTCCATGCCCTTCTTCTCGTCCAGGGCCTTGGTCACCGTAAGGGCCGCTTCTCTCGCAGTTAACATAATATCTTTCCTTTCTGGAATCCTAGTTGGTATAATAAGCCAATGCCTGTGCCGTTTCCGGGGACACCTGGCTGCCCTGACGGTTCAAATGGGCCAGGGTCATCTCCAATCCCAGCCGCACCGCCCCATCCAGGTCAGTTTGGGCCAAAGCCCGCAGGGTCTCCACCCCGGGCAGCGCCCGGTTCGGCTCTATATAATCGGCAATGTAAATGATTTTTTCCAGGGTGGTCATGGCCGGGCGTCCGGTGGTATGCCAGCGGATGGCGCTGACCACCTCCGGCTTCTCCCCAAAGATCCGCTGGGCCACCAGACTGCCCGTGAGGGCATGGAGGGTTTTGGGATATTTCTGGGAGAAATCATCCAATACGATACCATATTCCCGGCACAAAGTCAATTGAAGGGGGCCGTCCAGGGCCTTGGTGATGTCGTGGAGCAGGCCCGCCCGGGCTGCATCCGTCTCGTCCACCCCCCAGATTCGGGCGAGGCTGGCGGCGGTATTCCGGCAGCCCAGAACATGGGCTACCCGGTTGGGATTCAGCAGTGCCACCACCACCTGCTCCAGGGTCTCCATGGGCAGATCCTTCCGGTTCTCTCCGGTGGCATATAGCCCTTCCCGGGCGATGTAATCCCCCACCGCCTCCAGCAGGAAGGGGCCGGCGCACCGGAATTGGAGCAACCGGCGCAGCTGGGTAGAGGAAATCTCCACCACCGGGTTTTCCAGAAGCCGCACCCGGCCGCCCATGGCCTCCAGCCGGGCCTTCTGCGCATCCAGGGTCCGGCGTTCCTCGCCGGTACCCCGGCTCAGGACCACCAGGGTTGCCTGCTCCAGGATCCGCTGCGGTTCCCGCCAGCTATCAAAGGCCAGGAACATATCCGTCCCCATCACCAGGAACAGCTCCCCCTGGGGCCACTGTTCCCGCACCAGGGCGATGGTCTCCCAGGTGTAGCTGGGGCCCTGCCGGTTCAGCTCCAGGTCGGAAACCGTCACTCCGCCCAGCTTATCCGCTGCCAGGGTGAGCATTTCCAGGCGCTGGGCCCCCGTCGGTGAGCCCGGGGGGAGAATCTTGTGGGGGGCAGTTCCATTGGGGATCAGCAGGAGCCGATCCAGGGCCAGCGCCTCCCGGACATATGCCGCCGCGGCCATATGCCCCACATGGGGCGGATTAAAGGTTCCGCCGTAAATGCCGATCCGATCCATATCACGCCCTCCTGCTATCCGATTCCGGGATCAGTCCCGCTCCCGCAGCTGCTTCTCCCGGGACTTTTCGATGGATTTTTCAATCGCCTGCTGGCGGAAGTATTCGTTGCGCTGCTCCCGCACCTTCTTGGCCGCCGCCCGGCGAGCCCGGATACCCTTGCGCACGGGATCCGCCTTGGATACGGGGGTAACCTTCCGCTTGGCCCGGCCGGTCTGGTTCCGCTCCGCCTGGCACTTCTCGCTGAAGCGATAGATCACGAATTTCGTGCCGATCACCGCCACGCCGTCAGCGCCGGTGGCCTCGCACAGCTGGTCGCTGACCTCCCGGGGGCTCATCAGGGCGCTTTCCAGCACCTTACCCTTCACCAGTTCTCTGGCGGTCAGCAGATTTTCCGTCTCAGCGATCACCGCATCGGTGACGCCGCCCTTGCCCACCATCAGGGTGGTCTCCAGGGTATTTGCCTGGGCTCTCAGTTCCGCCCGTTCCTTACTTGTCAGCATAGCCTGCCTCCTTTAATTTCGCATACAGGGTCTCCAGGGCCTTTGCCCGGTGGGAGACTTGGTTTTTCACTTCCGGGGACATTTCCGCCGAGGTCATGGCCATGGGCGGATAATAGAAAATGGGATCATAGCCAAAGCCGTTCTTTCCCGCGGGAGCCCGGAGGATCTCCCCGTGAAATTCCCCCCTGGCCTGGATGATTTTCTCATCGGGGGTGATGAAGGTAATGACACACACGAATTTTCCCTGGCGCTGGCCGTCGGGTACCTGCTCCATATTCTTCAGCAGCAGTTCCAGTCTCCCCCAGTCATCCAGGCTGGGATCAAAGCCATACCGGGCCGAGTAAATTCCCGGTTCCCCGTTCAGTGCATCCACCATAATGCCGGAATCATCCGCCAGGGCGGGCAGGCCGGTGGCCTCCATCACCGCCCGGGCCTTGATCAGGGAATTTTCCTCAAAAGTGGAGCCGTTTTCCTCCACATCCAGGTCCACCCCCAGCTCCGACTGGAGCACCAGCTCCATGCCGAATTTCTCTGTGATCCGGCTGATTTCTTCCAGCTTGTGCCGGTTCTTGCTGGCCAATACAACTCTCATATTTCTACCCTCACAGCAGCGCGTCCACGAAGCTGCGGGCCTCAAAGGGCATCAGGTCATCCGCCTTCTCACCCACACCCACGAACTTCACCGGCAGCTGCAGGGCATCCGCCACGGCAATGACGATGCCGCCCTTGGCGGTGCCGTCCAGCTTGGTCAGGGCGATGGCTGTAACGCCGGCGATCTCCTTGAACTGCTTGGCCTGGATCAGGCCGTTCTGGCCGGTGGTGCCGTCGAGCACCAGCAACACTTCCTTGGCAGCATCGGCCAGCTCCCGGTTTACGATCCGGGTGATCTTGTTCAGTTCGTTCATCAGGTTTGCCTTGTTGTGGAGGCGGCCGGCGGTGTCAATAATGATCACATCGCTGCCCTTGGCCTTGGCGGACTGGATGCCGTCAAACACCACGGAGGCCGGATCCGCGCCCTCATGCTGGCGAACCAGAGAAGCGCCGCTGCGCTGGGCCCAGATCTCCAGCTGATCCGCGGCGGCAGCCCGGAAGGTATCGCCGGCCACCAGCATGACCCGCTTTCCCTCCTTCACCAGCCGGGTGGCGATCTTGCCGATGGTGGTAGTCTTGCCCACGCCGTTGACGCCGATTACCAGGATCACGCTGGGGTGGGTGGTGAGGTTCAGCTCCACCGGCCCCACGGTGAGCATATCCACCAGGATATCCTTCAGGGCGGACTTGGCCTCCTCGGTGGTTTTGTAGTGATTTTCCCGCACCGCCTTGCGCAGGCGGTCCGTTGCCTTGGTTGCCGTCTCCACGCCCAGATCCGCCAGGATCAGGCATTCCTCCAGCTCCTCGTAGAAATCCTCGTCAATTTCAGAAAATCCGGTAAACACGCTGCCCAGGGTATTGGCCAGGGCATCCCGGGTCTTGGCCAGGCCTTCCTTGATTTTATCAAAAAATCCCATAGTATGCTTCCTTTCGGTTTATTCCACAATTCCCAGATACTGCTCCATCTGGTTCAGATCCAGCCGCAGCAGCTTGCTCACGCCCTGCTCCTGCATGGTCACGCCATAGAGGACATCCGCCGATTCCATAGTGCCCCGGCGATGGGTGATCACAATGAATTGGGTCTTTTTGCTCAAATTATGGAGATATGCGGCGAATCGCTCCACATTCCGGTCGTCCAGTGCCGCATCGATCTCATCCAGCAGGCAGAAGGGCGTGGGCCGGACCTTCAAAATGGCAAAGTACAGTGCCGTCGCCACGAAAGCCTTCTCACCGCCGGACAGGAGGGTGATGGTCTTGACGGACTTTCCGGGGGGCTGAACCCGCACCTCGATGCCGCAGGTCAGGGGATTGTCCGGATCCTCCAGGATCAGTTGCCCCTTGCCGCCGCCGAACATATCCACAAAGACCTCCCCAAAATAGTGGTCGATCTTCCGGAATTCCGTCACAAAAATGGTGGTCATCTCCTGGGTGATGCTGCGGATGATACTTTCCAGCTCCCGCTTGGAGGTCAGCACATCATCCCGCTGGCCGCTGAGGTAGCTGTAGCGCTCATTCACCCGGGCGTACTCTCCAATGGCACCCAGGTTGGGGGTGCCCAAGGCGGCGATTTTCCGCTTCAGCTCCCCGATTCGCCGGTTTCCGGCAGTGACGGAGTCGATCTGGCCCCGCTTTTCCCCGGCGGTGCCGGGAGTCAGCTCGTAGGACTCCCAGAGCTTGTCGATGATCTGCTTTTCCTCCAGGGAAGCGGTGAGCTTCTTCTGTTCCAGCAGGGCGCAGGCCCGCTCCATATTCAGAATTTCCTTATTTTTCTCCTGGGCCTCCCGCTCGCACCGGGTCTTGGCGGTTTCCGTCTCAGCCCGGTCCCGGAGGGTCTGCTGCAGCCGGGCCTGTTCCCGGGCCACGGCAGCGGTATTGTCCGCCTGCTTTTCTTCCAGCTGGGTCATTTCCCGGCGGATGCGCAGGCAGTCGCCTTCCATGGCTTCCAGCAGTGCCCGCTTCTTCTCCCGGTCGCCGGCCATGGCACCCCGGAGGGCATCCAGATCCGCAATGTGGCTTCTGGCCGTAGCGGCCTCCGCTTCCAGGGCCGCCGCCTCGGTCTTGCGGGCGGTGATTTGGTCGGTCAGGCGGGTATTTTCCGCCGCCGCCTCACTCTGACTTCCTTCCAGAGCCGCCAGCTCCCCTCGGGTCTTGGTCAGCTCCTGGGTGTAGACCTGGATTTTTGCCTCCTGAGCCGCCTGGCGGCGCAGATCCTCCTGCTGCCGGGCCTGGAGGGCATCCAGCTCCCGCCGGGCGGACCGAGCCGCCTGGGTGATGGCATCGTGGAGGATTTCATATTGCTTTTCCTGACCCTGCAGCCGCAGAACCTGATCCTGGGCCTGGCGGAGCTGATCCTGGGCGGTTTCCAGCTGGAAGCGCACCTGCTCCACCTGCCGCCGGGCCTCCTGGGCCTCGCCGCCCAACGCCAGAACCTGCTCCTGGAGGGTCTTCTCCTGGGCGGTCAGCTTTTCCAGCTCATTGGCCCGGGAGAGAATACCCGCTTCTTTGTTGGTGGAGCCGCCGGTCATGGAACCGCCGGGGTTCATCACCTGGCCGTCCAGGGTGACGATCTTAAACCGGTTCCCATAGTGCCGGGCCATGGCAATGGCCGCGTCCAGATCCGTGGCAATGACGATCCGCCCCAGGAGGTTCTCCACCACCGGGCGGTATTCCGCTTTGGCAGTGACCAGGTCGGAGGCAATGCCCACGAAGCCCCGGCAGCTGTCCAGCTCCGTCTCCCGCAGGGTCTTGCCCTGAATCACCGACAGGGGCAGGAAGGTTCCCCGTCCGCCGCCCACCCGCTTGAGGTAAGCAATGGCCGCCTTGCCGTCCGCCTCGCTGTCCACGACGATCTGCTGCATGGCACCGCCCAGGGCGATCTCCACCGCCACAGTGTAAGCATCCTCCGTGCGGATCAGCCGGGACACCGGGCCGTGGATATGGTGCAGATTGCCCCGCTGGGCCTCCTGCATCACCAGCCGCACGGACTTTTGGTAGCTTTCGTAATCCCGTTCCATGGCCCGAAAAACCTTTGCCCTGGCCTTTACGCTGTCCAGCTTCTGGTTCAGCTGGTGGCTCTGCTCCTCCAGGGTCTCCAGCCGTGCCTGGCGGGTATCCCGCCGCAGGGTATAGCCGGCGATGGTATTGGATGCTGCCGTAGCATCCTCCTGGGCCTTTTTCAGCTGCCCACGGCAATTTTCCAAATTTTCTCTTGCCTCTGCCTCCCGGTCGGCACCGGATGCCAGATCCGCTTCCAGCTGGGTCTGCCGCTGACTGCTCTGGGCCAGCGTTTGCGTCAGGCCCCGCAGGTCTGCCTCCCGGCCGGCAATATCCGCCGCCAGGTTGGTTTCCCGGCTCCGCAGTTCCAGAAACTGCCGGGTGATTCCCTGGGCACTGGCCGTCATCGCCGCCAGCTGCTGGGCCAGCGTTTCCAGCTCCCGGTTCTTTTCCACCAGAGCCCGGTCGATTTCCGTGACCCGCTGCCGGGCCTGATCCATCTGGGTGAGCAGACCGCCGCTGCGGTCATCATCCCCCTGTAATTCCTCCTGGATCCGGCGGATATTCCCCTGGTCATTTTCCAGATTGCCCTGGAGCACGGCCATCTGGCCGTCCAGCTGCTGGTGGGTAGCCTCCAGCATATTGACCTTCTCCCGGACCGTTTCCAGCTGACCATCCCGATGGCGTAATGCCTGGCCCAGATCCTCCGCCTGCCGGTACAGCCGGTCCAGATCCTCATGGGCCTGGTTCAGCACAAAGGAAGCGGAGGCATAGTCCTCCTGCGCCTTCTGGGCGGCGGCGGAGAGCTTGTCCAGGGTATCCAGCCATACGGCTACCTCCACCCCCTGCAGCTCTTCTTTCAGCTCCAGATATTTCCGGGCCTTTTCCGACTGGACACGCAGGGGTTCCAGCTGCAGCTCCAGCTCCGAGACCTTGTCCCCAATGCGCATCAGATTATCTTCCGTAGCCGCCAGCTTCCGCTCCGTCTCTTCCTTCCGGTGGCGGTATTTGGAGATACCCGCCGCCTCCTCAAAAATCTCCCGGCGGTCGCCGCTTTTCTGGGAGAGGATCTCATCGATCCGGCCCTGGCCGATATTTGAGTAGCCCTCCCGGCCCAGGCCCGTATCCATGAACAGCTCATTGATGTCCCGCAGCCGGGCGGACTGGCGGTTGATATAGTATTCCGACTCCCCGGACCGGTAGTACCGCCGGGTGACCATGACTTCATCGGCATCATAGGCCAGGGCGCGGTCGCTGTTGTCCAGGGTCAGCGTCGCCTCGGCAAAGCCCACTGCCGCCCGCTTCTGGGTGCCGCCGAAGATCACATCCTCCATTTTTGCGCCCCGGAGCGTCTTACTGCTCTGCTCGCCCAAAACCCAGAGGATGGCATCGGAAATATTCGATTTACCGGAACCGTTGGGCCCGACGATGGCAGTAATATCATCGCCAAAACGGATCAACGTCTTGTCTGGGAAGGATTTAAAGCCCTGTACTTCCAAACTCTTTAAATACATATGCTATCTTTCCTTTTAATGGACATAAACGGCTCCTTTCCTCATCGAAAAGGAACCCAACATAATAAATGATTTTAT
>CAYRYT010000080.1:0-7417 GCA_964428625.1 uncultured Oscillospiraceae bacterium
TGGAGACCATCACCGGTGTGGATCTGATCATCGACGATACCCCCGAGGCAATCACTGTTTCCAGCTTCGATCCCGTTCGCCGGGAGATCGCCAGACTGGCGCTGGAGAAGCTCATTGCCGACGGCCGCATCCATCCCACCCGTATTGAGGACATGGTGGAGAAGGCCCGGAAGGAAGTGGACCGCACCATCCGGGAGGAAGGCGAGCGGGCCTGCTATGAGACCGGTGTCCATGGCCTGAACCCCGAGCTGATCAAGATTCTGGGCCGCCAGAAGTACCGTACTTCCTATGGCCAGAATGTGCTGAACCACTCCATTGAGGTTTCCCATATCGCCGGCCTGATGGCCTCCGAGCTGGGTGTGGATGTGGCCCTGGCCAAGCGGGCCGGTCTGCTCCACGACCTGGGTAAGTCCATTGACCATGAGGTGGAGGGCAGCCATGTCCAGCTGGGCGCGGATCTGGCCCGGAAGTACAAGGAAAATCCCGTCATTGTCAATGCCATCGAGGCCCACCATGGTGATGTGGAGCCCAAGACCGTCATCGCCGTCCTGGTTCAGGCCGCCGATGCCGTCTCCGCTGCCCGTCCCGGCGCCCGCCGTGAGAATGTGGAGAACTATGTCCGCCGCCTCCAGAAGCTGGAGGAGCTCACCGGCAGCTACCCCGGTGTGGACAAGGCTTATGCCATCCAGGCAGGCCGAGAGGTTCGCATCATGGTCAAGCCCGAGGAGGTCACCGAGGACAATATGATCCTCCTGGCCCGGGACATTGCCAAGAAGATCGAGGCCGAGCTGGAATACCCCGGTCAGATCAAGGTCAATGTGATCCGGGAGACCAAGGCTGTGGAATACGCCAAGTAAATCCGATTTTGCAGGAGAATCCCCCAGGGCTCAGGCCCTGGGGGATTTTTGCATCGGCACTTGTTAATAGGTCTGGATGTGGGACAGATAATCCTCCCAGGGATTGGCTGCGCAGCCGGCCCCGTCCCGGTAGAGATGGTGGGAAGCGGCGGGGACCAGAATGGTCAGCGCATCTGCCCCCTCCAGCAGCCCCGAGCCTACGGTGGGGGTCGTGGTGGTGTGCAGGAGGGTCAGGGTTTTCAGCCGGGGACAATCCCGGAAAACGCCGTCGGGGATGTGGGTCAGGGAGCCGGGCAGGGTCAGGGACTCCAGCGCCCCGGCACCTGCCAGGGCCTGGGAATCCAGGGCGACCACGGGACTGCCTGCCACGGAGGCGGGAATGACCAGGCTGGACTTGTTCCGCCCGGTTTCCGTCAGGCCGGTGACCAGCCAGCCGCCTCCCGCCAGGGCCTCCAGGATCAGATCCTGGGAATCCCCGGGCGTTTCCTCCGGGGTGTAGATGGAGGCGGGCATCTGGGGCGGGGTGAAGTCCAGCTTTTCGTTGCAACCCAGGTAATTCAGCAGATCCTGGGTCAGCTGGGCGGTGCGCAGCTGAGCTCCGGGGGAATTCAGGTGGAAATTGGAGTCGTAGAACCAGCCGCTGTCCCAAATATAGTCGTGGGGATTGGAGATCACCGGACAGGGGAAGGCATCCTGGCACCGGAGGAAGAAATCGTAAACCACATCCTCCGCCTCCGATACCATGGCACCCCGGTTCATGGGGGAGAAGCTGAAATACACCGTGGCACCCTTGGCCTGGAGGCGGTGGCAATAGGCAGCGACCTCCTCCACAAAGTCCGGTTCCAAGGTGACCTGGGACAGGTCAATGGGGGTGGCGGTGTCATAGCCCAGGGCCATGGCATTTCCCGCCCGGTCATAGATCATGTCGCAGCGATCGTTGAAGGAAGCCTTGGCATAGGCACCCTCCGGCTGGGGAAGCAGCCCGGAACGGCGGATGGCCAGCCGCTCCTGGAGGTACCCCAGGTAATTGCCCACCATGGCGGCGCGCTGGGTCTTGTTCAGCCGTCCCAGAAGCCAGGGGGCATCCTCGGCGCATTTCCACAGGGCGGTGCTGCCGAAATAGGTGGAGAAGGTCTCCGAAGTGGGTTCAATGGCCAAAATGACGATATCTCCCGGCTGAATGGCATTCTGGGACAGCTGGAGCATGGCCGCAGTACCCACGGCGGCATAGAGGCCGAAGCTGCACACCCGGTAGTCCAGGCCCTGCTGGGCCAGGAGGGCTTCCATCTGGGCGGTATCCAGGCCGAAGGCCACATTGCTCCCGCCCACGACCACCACCTTGGGGCTTTCCGTGGATTCCAGATTCTCCACCATGGCGGGGAGCTGGGCATAATAGCTCTGGCCATAGTAGCTGGGCAGGGAGGCACCGGTGGCCAGGAGCATACCCGGCAGCAGAACCGCCAGGAGCACAATGGTTAGAATTCGTTTCATGGGCACCTCCTAGAACTGGAAATAGGCGAATCCCGCCGCTTCCTGGGTGGCAAGCAGGGAGATCCAGCACAGGGCAATGAGGAGGATGAGCTGGGCATAGGCGGCGGTGCGCTGGGCCCGGGAGGTGGGCGCCTGGGAGCAGGTCAGATCGTAGAGCGTCAGGCGATAGATCCTGGCCATGCACACAATGGTCAAAACCACCTGGATCAGCCCCAGCCAGTCCATCTCCATCAGGGTAAAGGCGGCTTGGAAGGCCTCCGGCCGGAGACTGAACTGGGTGAAAAGGCGGGTGAACAGAATACCGACCTGGGACAGATCCGTGGCCCGGAACAGGAGAGCGGCGGGGATGAAGATCAGAAAGCTCAGACACCGCCGGCCCAGCCGCACCAGGGGGCTGCCCTGGGAAGGTCTGCCCAGGTGGAGGGCACTTTCCACGCACAGCCAGAGGGCGGCATACAGGCCCCAGAGGACATAGGTCCAGTTGGCACCGTGCCACAAGCCGCACAGGGTAAAGACAATGACGGTGTTGACCATTTTCCGGGCCTTGCCCTTCCGGTTGCCCCCCAGGGGGATGTAAACATAACTGGTGAACCAGTGGTTCAGGCTGATGTGCCACCGGCGGAAGAACTCCGTGTAGCTCTGGGAGAGATAGGGCCGGTCAAAATTCCGCATCAGCCGGACACCCATCATCCGGGCACAGCCGGCGGCAATGTCGGAATATCCGGCGAAGTCGCAGTACATCTGAATGCAGAACAGACTCCCTGCAAAGAGGATGGCAAGGGCATTGGCATTCCCCGCATCCCGGAAAACGCGATTTACATAAATTCCGCACATATCCGCAACCACGCATTTCCGGAAGAAGCCGCACAGGAGGATCCGGATGCCGGCGAGGCAGTCCTCCCGATTCCAGTGGGCCTCCCGGTTCAGCTGGGGCAGGAGATTCCCGGGGGACTCAATGGGCCCGGCCACCAGCTGGGGGAAATAGGTGACATACAGGGCGAAGGTGATGGGATCCTTCTCCGGGGGGAAATCCCCCCGGTAGACATCGATGGTGTAGCTCATGGTCTGGAAGGTGTAGAAGGAGATGCCCACCGGCAGGATCAGCCCCAGCTGGGGCACCCGGTAGGAAAGCCCCGCCATGGCCGCCAGGTCATTGACCGTCCCGGCAAAAAAGTCGAAATATTTGAAGAAGAACAGCAGACCCAGGTTCATGCAGATGCTGCACAGGAGCAGCGCCTTGCGCATCCGGGGCCGGTCCCGGAAACGGCCCATGCCGATGCTGCAAAAGTAGTCCACGGCGGTGGAAAACAGGAGCAGGAAGATGAACATGGGGTTCCAGTACATATAGAAGAAGTAGGAGGCGGCGAGGAGCCAATATTTCCGGTATTTGTGGGGCAAAAGCCAGAAAATACCCAAAGTCACCGGCAAATAGATGAGAAAAGCCAGGGAATTAAAATTCATTTCCACCCCTCCAGATTCAGGGCCAGGAAGGCCAGCAGCACGGTGATGATCTCCCGGGCCTGGGCACCCAGGATCAGGGAGTAGCCGCAGGCGGCAATGGCAAGAAAGGCGGAGATCAGGGTGAATGCCCCCCGGGTGGCCCGGTAGTGCCGGTCATAGAGGCACAGACCCAGGGCCAGACCCAGCAGAATCAGGAGCAGGGGGGTGGACAGGATCACGCTTTCGCCCATTGGGCCAGCACCTCCCGGATTTTGATTTTGTCCGGCTTCCCGGAAAGGGTCAGGGGCAGGGATGCCACCGGATAAATGCCCAGGGGGATCTGGTTTTTGGGCAGAATCCGGGCAAGATGGGCAAGAATTTCGGATTCTGTCCGCTGGGAGACGACCATGGCGTAGGGAACCTCTCCTTGAACCGGGTGGGGGAGCCCCACCACCAGAGCCTGGCGCACCCCGGGGATGGCCAGCAGGGCTTCTTCGATTTGCCGGGGGGAAAGATTCACGCCGTTGCGGATGATGATATCCTTTTTTCGTCCGGTGAGGTGGAGGATCCCCGCCTCGTCCAGGTAACCCAGGTCGCCGGTGTGGAGGAAACCCTCCCGGTCAATGGCGGCCTCGGTCTGGTCCTGGCGGCAGTAGCCCAGGAAGCGCATGGGCCCCTTGACGCAGATTTCCCCCACTTCCCCCGGGGCGGCTTCCCTGCCGGAGGGGGTCAGGATGCGGCTGGTATTGCGGGGGTAGAAGGGCCCGACACCCTCCCGGCGCGCCGCCGCCGGATCCCGGTAGGAGGCACAGCTGATGCCAATGCTCTCGCTCATGCCATAGACCGGGATCAGGGTCATGGAAAGGGCACGCTCGATGGTGTCGAACTGCTCCGGGGTGCAGGGGCCACCGCCGATGAGCCCCACCCGGAGTGAGGAAAGGTCGAACCGATCCTTCTGGGCCGCCATGGTCAGATACAGGCTGGGAACGCCGTTCATGCGGGTGATCCTTTGCTCCTGGATCACCGCCAGCATCCCATCCAGGTTTCCCCCGGGGGTGACGAAGAGACTGTGGCCCAGGACGATGGCACCGGTGATCATGGCCAGACCGAAGACATGGCACAGAGGCAGTGCCCCCAGGGCAATGTCCTCCGGGGTATAGCCTCCCAGAGGGGCGGTGTCCAGAAGATTGGCGATCACATTATTCTGGCTGAGGATCACACCCTTCTGCTTGCCGGTGGAGCCAGAGGTGAAGATCACATAGCCGGGGCCCAGGGGATCGGGCCAGAGGGAGAAGGGCTGGGCCTCCAGACCATCCACCGCCAGGGTGCCATCCGGGGTGATGAGACACCAGCTTCCCCTTTCGCGGGTCAGAGCCAGCACCGGCAGAGTGGCCATGTCCGCCTTGGCCAGAGCCTGGGAAACGCCGGTGTGGGCATCGGTGAGGACGGCCACGGCACCCAGGGCCTCCAGGGCCAGCAGAAAGAGCACGGATCGGCGCTCCTGGGTCATGCGCAGGGCCACCCAAGTCCCGGGGCCGATGCCCTGGCCTGCCAGCTGACCGGCCAGGGTGTTCACCCGGTCCAGGGTCTGCTGAACGGTGAGCCAGCCGCAGCAATCCCCCAGGAGCCGCTTTTGGGGCGCAGCCTGGGCGTAATCCGCGAGATAATGGTAAAGTGTTTTCATAGAATTCCTCCGCAGGTGAGAATGGTGCATTGCCGCACCCTTGACAGGGGTGCTATTATGATACATACCAAGAGACGAAAGGGGTAGCGGTATGAAAAAAGAAATCGTTGCCTTTGCGCTGGCCCTTGTGCTGGCCCTGACCGGCTGCGCCCCGGGGGAAACCCGGGCATCGGAGATCGTGGTCAGCCTGGGAAAGACAGAAGGGCTGCAGAGCATCCAGGACAGTGTGCGGATTCCCAGCGGCGGCGATGCGGAGCTGGAGTTCCGGCTGGAGGCGGGATATCAGTTCGAGGGCGTGGACTATTCCGGGGAATATGCTCTGGATATTCGGGGAGATCGGGTGAGCCTGTGCCTGTATGCGGTGCGCTATCCCACCCTGGTTCAGGTGAGGCTGACCCGGAATTACTGTGCCATTTCCTATGACCCCAATGGGGGTACCGGGGAAGAGTACCGGGTGGTTTATGACCAGTCTGTCCACCGGCGGCCCAACACGGAAACGGGGCGGACCAGCTTTGCCCGGGCGGGATATACCCTGACCGGTTGGAACACGGCCCCAGATGGTTCGGGCCTGGGCGTGGGGCTGGGAAGCCGAATCACGGTGGAACAGGGACAGGAGCTGCTGCTGTACGCCCAGTGGCGACAGTGGACACCGGCATCGGATTTTAAGTGGGAGACCGATGGGGATACCGTCCGGATCACCGCCTATCTGGGCTCGGATCCGGAGGTGGTCATTCCGCAGAGCCTGGAAGGAGGAACGGTAACGGTGATTGCTGCCGGTGCCTTCCGGGATGCTTCGGTGGAGAAGGTAATTCTGCCCAATATCCTAGCAAGGCTGGAGGATGGGGCATTTTCTGGCAGTAAGCTCCGGGAACTAACGGTATTTGACAATATCGAGGAGATCGGGAACGGCGCGTTTTCCGATTGCACCGATCTGACTACCCTGCGGGTTCAGGCGGTGGAGCCGCCCTACGGCTACGCCTACCGCCAGGAGAGCTGCTTTGCCGACAAGGTGGATATGCTGATCCTGGCTCAGGGAAAGGCCAAGGCGGTGTTCTATGGGGGATGCTCCATGTGGTACAATCTGGACGGGGCCTTGGCCCAGGAGGCCCTGGGTGAAGCCTATCAGGTGATCAATATGGGGCTGAACGGTGTGATCAGCTCCCAAGCCCAACTGGAGATCCTGACACAATACCTGGAGGCGGGGGATATTTTCTTCCACACTCCGGAGCTGTCCAGTCAGTCCCAGATGATGCTCCGCCAGGGAATGATCAACCATGACCGGAAGCTGTGGAGCGGACTGGAGAACAACTATGACCTGGTGAGTTTGCTGGATCTGCGGGATTATCCCGGATTCTTCGACTGCTTCCAATATTGGCTGAGCAAAAAGGAAACTGCCGCCAGCTATGACGACCAGTATACCAATACCCTGGGGCAGACCTATCTGGATGGATACGGCTCCATTCCCTTCCTCCGGGAGGAGCCTGGGGAGAATCTGGTGGACGATGTCTACCTGGATCCCGCCTATGTGGACGATGGGGCCATGGCCCGGCTGGACGCCTGCTACCAGGCCCTGCGGGCCCGGGGGGCGGCGGTGTATGTGGGCTTTGCCTGCGTCAATCTGGATGCACTGCCCCGGAGTCAGCAGGAGAATGTGGCGCAGATGGAAGCGGTTTTCCGCCGGGCAATCTCCGCCATGGATGGTGTATGCCTGGTGGGAAAGCTGGAGGACTATCTGTACCGAAACGAAGATTTTTTCGATACCAACTATCATTTGCTTACCCAGCCGGCCCGGGAAAACACCCGTCGCTGGATGGAGGCACTGACTGAGCAGCTGCGCCGGGACGGGCGGCTGCACATAACGATATCATAGCACATAAGAAGGCCGGCTGTAAAGCTCGGTGCTCGTAAGACAGTAAAAACTGAATTTTGTGGAACAGGCATGATT
>CAYRYT010000081.1:0-7204 GCA_964428625.1 uncultured Oscillospiraceae bacterium
TTGCCCTCGATTACTTCGATGCCTCCATCAACCGCATTTCCGCCTGGACGGTGGGATTCCGCAATGTGCAGAAGGCTCTTCTTATGGCCCTGATCACCCCAGATCTGACCGCCATGCAGAACACCAACAACTGGACAGAGCTGATGGTCATTCAGGAAGAACTGAAAACCATGCCCTTCGGGGAAATCTGGGCCGAGTACTGCCGCCGGTGCGGCGCACCTGCTGACGGCGAGTGGTTCGCGGATGTGAAGAAATACGAAACAGAAGTATTGAGCAAGAGAGGTTAAGCTATGAAAGACATTGTTACTGCTCCCTTTGTGGAGGAAATGCGGAAAACCACCGCAAATATGTACCGCCTGGGCTGGGACGAGCGCAACGGCGGCAACATCAGTTATCTGCTGGATACCGATGAGGTAGGGGAGTACCTTGACCTGAACAAGGTGATCCGCACCATCCCCCTGGCCTTTGATGCCAGCGCCGTCATCGGAAAAATCTTCATCGTCACCGGCACGGGTAAGTATTTCAAAAATGTGGACGCAGACCCGGAAACCAACCTGGGTATTGTCCGCATCGGTGCCGACGGCCAGACCGCCGAGCTTCTCTGGGGCTACAAGGACGGGGGGAAATTCACTTCCGAATTCCCCGCCCATCTCATGAGCCACATGGCAAGACTCTCCGTGGATCCCGAAAATCGGGTGGTCATGCACTGCCATCCCACCTACATCCTGGCTATGAATTATGTCCACGAGCTGGACGAGAAGAAGCTCACCCACTCCTTGTGGGAGATGTGTACCGAGTGCATCGTGGTGTTCCCCGACGGCGTGGGCGTGCTGCCTTGGATGCTCTGCGGCACCAACACCATCGGTGAGACGACCGCCGAAAAGATGAAGGAATTCCGCCTGGTGGTCTGGGGTATGCACGGCATCTACGGCGCGGGCAAGACCATGGACGAGACCTTTGGCCTCATCGAAACCGTGGAAAAGGCGGCCCAGATCTATATGCTCACCGCCCACCTGCCCAGGGTGAACACCATCCGGGATGAGCAAATGGTGGAACTGGCGGAGTACTTTGGCGTTAACTACCGGAAGGATTTTCTGAACCTGTAATTCCAAAAAATAATGAAAATTCCCCTTGCATTTTCCAGGATTCTATGGTATAGTAGTCGGGTCTGAAATCAAGGTGGGTCCTCTGCGGGCAAAATTGCGCCGTATGAACGCCTAATATTATAGGAGGACATGATTATGGATTTAGTTAAGGCTCTGAACAGCCAGTACATGAAGGAAGAGCTGCCCGAGGTTCGGGTGGGCGACACCGTTCGTGTTCATGTGCGCATCAAGGAAGGCTCCCGTGAGCGTATCCAGGTGTTTGAGGGTACTGTGATTGCCCGCAAGCACGGTGGCATCACCGAGACCATCACCGTCCGTCGTGTGGCTTACGGCGTGGGTTGCGAGAAGGTTTTCCCCCTCCATTCCCCCAATGTGGCTATGATCGAGACCGTCCGCAAGGGCAAGGTCCGTCGTGCAAAGCTGTACTATCTGCGCAGCCGTTTCGGCAAGGCCGCCAAGGTCAAGGAACTGGTGTAAACCAAAAATTCATAAAAAAAGAGGGCTTGCCCTCTTTTTTTATTGCCCGAATTCGTGTATAATATCATCAATACTATGTCCTTTTGGCGTTTTGGGCAAGGGGGACAGGAGGCACCACCATGGAACACGAAGAAAACAGCGAATTGAATATCCAGGAACTACTGGATCTGATCGGGGAGGAAACACCCGCTCCCAGTGCCCAGACGCTGGAGCTGTCCGACCCCAACCCGCCGGAGGAACCGGCCCCAGAGGCATCCCCCAAGAAGAAAAAGCGCCCCGGCAGAGAGCTGATGCTGTATCTGCATGATATGGCTTATCTGCTGTGCGGGATCGTGCTGGCGTTTTTGCTTCTGTTCCGGGTGGTGATCGTATCCGGTAACTCCATGAACAAGACCCTCATCGACGGGGACTATTTGCTCTTGATTTCCAGCAATTTCTACCAGAATCCCCAGCAGGGGGATATCATTGTGGCCAGCAAGGCGGACTTCCGGGACGGTGACCCCATTGTCAAGCGGGTGATTGCCACGGAGGGCCAGCTGGTGGATATCGACTTTGCCACGGGTACCGTGTATGTGGACGGTGTTGCTCTGGAAGAAAGCTACATTTCCTCCGAGACCACCCGATACGAGGGAATTTCCTTCCCCCTGACGGTGGAGGAGAACCACCTGTTTGTGATGGGGGATAACCGTATGGATTCCAAGGACAGCCGGGATCCGGATGTTGGCCAGATCGATAAGCGGGAAGTGTTGGGGAAGGCGATCTTCCTCATGGTTCCCGGCACCAACGGCGGCTATGACAAATTTGACCTGAGCCGGATCGGAGGACTTTGGTAATGGAACAGGATAAAATGACAATTCAGTGGTATCCGGGCCACATGACCAAAACCCGGCGGCAGATCGAGGCGGATCTGAAATTGGTGGACGCGGCTTGTGAAATCGTGGATGCCCGGATCCCCATGTCCAGCCGGAACCCGGATATTGACAGTATTTGCGGAAGCAAGCCCCGGATCGTCATTCTCAACCGCCTGGATCTGGCGGACCCCGATGCTACCAAGGCGTGGATGGCCTATTTCCGGAGCAAGGGCATGGCTGCCGTGGCCACCGACTGCAAGAGCCGCCGGGGAATCGGTGAGTTCCAGCCCGCCGTTCGGGGGGTACTGAAGGAGAAAATCGAACGCAATGCTGCCAAGGGTATGCACAAGGCCCTGCGGATCATGGTGGTGGGGATCCCCAATGTGGGAAAATCCACATTGATCAACCAGATCTCTGGCCGGAAGGGTGCCAAGGCGGAAAACCGTCCCGGTGTCACCCGGGGTAAGCAGTGGGTTACCGTGGACAACGGCCTGCTCCTGCTGGACACCCCCGGTATTCTGTGGCCCAAGTTTGAGGACCCGGAGGTGGGGCTGAAGCTGGCCTATACCGGTGCGGTGAAGGAGAATGTCATCGATTTGGAGGACCTTGCCTGTCGCCTGATGGCTCTGCTGTGGCAGCGCTATCCCCAGGCCCTGCGGGAGCGCTACGGCGTGACCGGTGAGGTGGAGGAGCCCAGTGGCTCCATGGGCTACGATCTGCTCCTGGAGGCGGGACGCAAGCGTGGCTTCCTCATGGCCCGGGGAGAGATCAATACGGAGCGGATGGCAAAGGTTCTGCTGGACGAATATCGCAGCGGCAAGCTCGGCCGCTTTACTTTGGAAATGCCGGAGGGATACGACAATGGATTTGACCATGTGGGAGATTGAAGATCGCCACTTTGCCCAGGGCATCCGGCTGATCTGCGGCGTGGATGAGGCGGGCCGTGGCCCCCTGGCGGGGCCGGTGTGCGCCGCTGCGGTGATCCTGCCGCCCCATGCCCAGATTCCCGGACTCAATGACAGCAAGAAGCTGACGGATAAGAAGCGGCGGGAGCTGTTTCCCATTATCCAGGAGACGGCGCTGGCCTATGGCATCGGCTTTGCCAGCGAGGCGGAGATCGACTCCGTTAACATCCTCCAGGCGACCTATCTTGCCATGGAGCGGGCTCTGGCCCAGCTGCAGGTGAAGCCGGAGCTGGCCCTCATCGACGGCAACCGGGCGAAGGATTTTGGCCTGCCGGTGGAGACGGTGGTGAAGGGAGATTCCCTCAGCGCCAATATCGCTGCGGCCTCCGTACTGGCGAAGGTCAGCCGGGATGACCGGATGGTAGCCCTGGCTGAGGAATATCCCGCCTACGGCTTTGAAATCCACAAGGGCTATGGCACCAAGGCCCATTACCAGGCCCTGGAGGCGGCAGGCCCCTGTCCTGCCCACCGGATGAGCTTCCTGAAGAAGTTCTATGGGGAGAAATAATCTGGTTGGCGCCTGGGGAGAGGCCCAGGCCGCAGAGTATTTACGAAAGAAACATTATACCCTGGTGGTTGCGGGATACCGCAGCCGCTTTGGGGAAATTGACCTGATCGTGCGGGATCAGAAGTATCTGGTGTTCGTGGAGGTGAAGCTGCGCAAATCCGACAGCTTTGCCAAGGCCTATGAGTATGTGAACCGGCGGAAGCAGGATCGGATCCGTGTCACCGCCTCCATCCACCTGTCCGACCATCCCACACGACTGCAGCCCCGGTTTGATGTCATCGAAATCTACGCACCCCAGGGAGCGGAGACAGCCAAACCGGTATTTCACCATTTGGAGGATGCCTTTCAATGAAGTTTCCTGTTTTTGATTTGCACTGCGATACCGCACTGGAATTGCTGGGCAAGGATATGATGGCACCCAAGGATCTGGATCGCAACGACCTGCATATCGACCTGGATCGGGCAAAGGCCCTGCCCGGGTACTGCCAATGCTTTGCCTGCTTTACCACCCCCTATATGACGCAGTGGATGCAGGCGTCCCCAGAGCTGGTGTTCCAGAGGGGAATGGACATCATTCTGGCGGAGCTGGACCGGTGCCGGGACACCATTTCCCAGGCATACACCGCCCAGGATGTCCGGGATCATTACGCCCAGGGGAAAATGTCCGGCATTTTGACCATTGAGGGGCCTGCGGGCTTTGGTTTTGACCCGGCTCTGCTGGAGAATCTGTATCAGGTGGGTTTCCGCATCAGCACCCTGGGATGGAATGAGCACAATTCCCTGACGGGCTCCCATCAGACGGGAGGCGGTCTGACGGATCTGGGCCGGGAATATGTTAAGGAAGCCCAGCGCCTGGGCATGATCGTGGATGTGAGCCACATCAGCGACGAGGGCTTCTGGGATATTATGAAGGTAACGGAAAAGCCCATCATCGCCAGCCACTCCAACAGCCGGGCCGTGTGCGGCCACAGCCGCAATCTGACGGACGATATGTTCCGGGCTATTTGCGAGACCGGCGGTGTGGCGGGATTTAACCAGTGTGCACCCTTTGTGGGGGAAAAGCCGGATCTGGACAAGGTCTGTGACCACATTCTCCATTTCCTGGAGCTGGATCCCGAGGGCAGGCACATCGCCCTGGGAGGCGATCTGGATGGCTGCGACGAGATGCCCGCGGGCTTCGACGGGATCCAGAGCTATCCTGCCATGGCCGAGCGGCTTCTGAACCGGGGCCTGGACGAATCGATTCTGATGAACATTTTCTGGAACAACGCGATAGGAGTGATGGAGCAGTGCTGTACATAACCACCCGAGACAAGACCAATGCCTATACAGCCTACCGGACTCTGGCGCTGAACAGATCTTCCGACGGCGGCGTTTTTCTCCCCTTCCGGATGCCGGAGCTGGATGGGGCCTTTATCCAGGGTCTGGGGGAAAAGAGCTTCGGCCAGAATGTGGCGGATATCCTGAACCTCTTTTATGGTGCCCGGCTGGACGGTTGGGATGTGGACTTCTGCATTGGCCGCTACCCCACCAAAATGGTGCCCATGAGCCACCGGATCACAGTGGCGGAAATGTGGCATAACCCGGATAACGACTACGCCCGGGTGGTTCGCAATCTCTCCGGCCGGATCCGGGGCCTGGGGGATACCACCGACCTGCCAACCAACTGGGCCTGGATCTCCATTCGCATTGCGACCCTCTTTGGCCTGTATGGCGAGCTGGTGAAGCGCAATATCTGCGACGGCCGGCGGGGTGTGGATGTGGCGCTGCCCTCCGGAGACTTTGCCGGCCCCATGGCCGTATGGTATGCCCGGCGGATGGGCCTGCCCATCGGCAGTATTATTTGCAGCTGTGACGAGCATGACGGTGCCTGGTCCCTTCTGCGCAATGGGGAGCTGCCCTGTTCCGGGGAGACCACCATTCCGTCGGATCTGGAGCGGCTGATTTACGGTGTCTGCGGCGGGGAGGAAGTAGCCCGCTACAGCCATTGTGTGCAGATGGGGAAGACCTACGCACCTCCGGCGGCCAAGGTGCCGGAGCTGGTGGAGGGTCTGTATCCCGCTGTCATCAGCTGGCAGCGCCGGGAGCGGATCATCCAAAGCGTTTACTCCACCAGCAGCTATATCCTGGACCCCGGCTCCGCCATGGCCTACGGCGGTTTGCAGGATTACCGTGCCACGGAAGGGGAGACCCGTCCGGCGCTGATTCTCACGGAGCGCAGCCCCATTTGCTCCGAGGAAACGGTGGCCCGGGCCATGGGCATCACGGTGGAGGTCCTGAAGGATCGGCTGAATCTGAATTGAAGGAGGATTACCCATGGCTCTGTACGCCATTGGCGATCTGCATCTGTGTCTGGGGGCCCCCAAGCCCATGGACATTTTCGGCGGCAGCTGGGTCGGCTATATGGACAAGCTGAAGGCGGGAATGTCCGTCATCTGTCCGGAGGACACCACTGTTCTCCTGGGGGATTTGAGCTGGGCCCTGGATCTTGACCATGCCCAGGCGGATTTCGCCTGGATCAACGAGATCCCCGGCAGGAAGATCATTCTCAAGGGGAACCATGATTACTGGTGGAGCACCGCCTCGAAATTCTACAAATTCTGTCAGGAGAACGGATTTTCCGACCAGTGGATCCTGAACAATAACCACTATACCTACGCGGGATATGCCATCTGTGGTACCCGGGGGTGGTTTTTTGAGGAGGAACGGTCCGGCGCCCACGATGAAAAGGTCTTTCGCCGGGAGCTGATGCGTCTGGAGGCATCTCTGCGTTCGGCGGGGGAACTGCCGAAAATCGTGTTTCTCCACTATCCGCCCCGGTATAAGGGCTATCTGTGCGAACCCATTCTGGAGCTGCTCCAGCGCTACGATGTGCGCCGGTGCTTTTACGGGCATCTCCACGGTGCCAGCCAGGCTCTGGCCCAGGAAGGACTGTGGGATGGGACGGAATTTAAACTGGTGGCGGCGGATCGGCTGAATTTTCAGCCATTCACGGTAATTTCATAAAGTATTTTTTCGAAAACAGTGGACAAATGGTATTTTATTTGCTAAAATACTATGGTTACAAAAAATAGACTATAATGAAAGGCTGCGAAAGCGGCCTGATTTGGGAGGATAATCACCATGAATGTAAAGAGTGTTGAAAAGAAGGGCAATGTGGCTACCGTTGTCGTGGAGATCGACAAGGAGCTGATGGAGTCCGGCGTCAACAAGGCTTACCTGAAGCAGCGCAAAAACATCCAGATCCCCGGCTTCCGTAAGGGCAAGGCTCCCCGGAAGATGATCGAGGCCATGTAC
>CAYRYT010000082.1:0-7192 GCA_964428625.1 uncultured Oscillospiraceae bacterium
ATATATTATAATGTTTATAAAAACAAGTTTACACAAAATAAGGTGATGGCGACATAATTACACCTTCAGCAGGTGGACTTACATCTCTCACATTACGATTAGTTTCTGCTACATGTTCATCTGCAATTTCGGTGATAATCTCAAATTTCGGCTTATGATTTAATTTAGGGTAATTTTCTAATATATAATCTGAATTGATTACCGGACTATCAGTAAGATTTGACATTATTTTTGTATAATAATTTTGATATAAGTTTTTTATTTTGCCGTCTATTTCTACTAGCTCAAACTTAACTTTACCTTCTGCTACATCAATTAACTTTGATATTGTTTCTGGTTTAATATTAAGTTCATCACTTAAATATCTTGCTGCATCATAATTACCGTTTATATAAAATAACATAATAATACATTGTGCAAAGTTATAATTAAAATTACGAAGTTTTTGATTTACCAAATCATCTTGTATAGTTGCAATATGGAATCGATATAACATATTAATTAAATCATCATAATTGCCACATAATACATCTTGGTGAAATAAACTTCCATTACCACTACATGCTCTAGTTATCATAGTGTTAAAACCAATATCATTTAAACCATGAGACTTACCTTTATCGCTATCATTAAAATATTTTGAGCCAGCAGCCTTTAACAAACGGAAATATTTTTCATTGATTACGCCTCTATATTTATAAAACAAACAAGCAGCGTTATGTAAGAACATTATATTTATTTTACTTGGTCTATCATCATCTATGAGTTCATAATTTCTCTTAGCATCCAATGCGAACATATAGATTTTCCATATCTCGTGTATATTCTTTTCTTCGTTCTTTATCAATACATTATATACTTCAAAAAGTTTGTTTATAATAATATGATACAGAGTAATTTCACTCAATAACTCTGACGTTTCAACAAACAAGTTTAATTGCTTTTCTAAATCTAATAGATAATCTACAGTCAAATTGGATACATCTTGTTGTTTAGTCAACTCTGCAATTTTGTAAACTACATGCTCTTTATAATTACCTTTAGGTTGAACATTACAATAAGAGCATGCTATCAAATAGTTATATAAGAATACTGGACATCTATTTCTATAGTTATAAGACTCAAAAATAAAATCATTACCATCACCTTCTTTAAGGTATTCATAAAATTTCAAATATTTATTAAATCCTTTATCTGAATCTTTAATATTCAATAAAAGACTATAAGAGTTTTCAAATCCGTCAGAGAAATAAAAACTCATTTTGGATCTATTTAATAGAGGATGCAATTTAAGATCAGATGCATCTGTTAATAGATAAAACCAATTTTTCGGAATAGGTTTTAACGCATGTATTTTAAAATCAGGATATTTCAAACCTGATGCAAAGTAATGATAAAAAGAACTTGTTAAGAAATTTTGATATCCTATTTGTGATTGTCCGTATCTACAAACGAAATACACAAATCCCATGTTAATCATTTCATCGATATTATCAAAGAATTCATTTGTATCATTTTGTATAATTTCTTCTGTATCGTCTTCTAGTTTCTCATAAACAATAGAGTGAGTAAATCGATATTTATAACTAGCAACAATAACTTCTTTAACAATTTCAAAACCGTAATTATTGTTATTATATTTAACAAACATACAATCTACACGAATTGCTTTACCGAAACCGTCATCTTGTAAAAAGCTCACGCAATGAAAATCATTACAACTACTAATACTTGACAAGACATCTGTTTCTATATATTTATTGATAAGTTCATGGTATCGATCTACGAACACTCTACAATCCTTATTTAACTAACACGAGTTTTATTTTTTCGCCTTCTTCTCTGCGTATAACTCTATAGTTATGCGCTTTAGCTTTTTGCATAATCTCTAGTTCTTTTCTAGCACGGATTTTGCTTAAAACTTCTGGTTTAGTTTTAACTTTTTCGTTATAGACATTAGTCAAAGCTTCGAGTATTTTATTACCCTCTTCTTGACCGTTACCCATACGATAGAAGTCTTCGTATAACAAGTTATATACGCCGTCTTCTTCTTGTTGTTCCATTCTATGAATTCCGTCCACATCTTTAATTTTGAAAGATATTGCATTAGCAAATCCTTTAGCTTTTTCAAGATGTTTAACTTCATAGAAAACTTCTTTTAGCTCGCTCATAGCTTCGAGCAATGTTTCGGTATCACATAAACCTGATGCAATTTGAACTTTACAACTCATAAGCTAACCCCCTGTTGATTAACGTTTACTTTTTTTTGATAGAATTCATCTGTTTTCTGTATATTTGAGAATTCTTTACCAAGTATATTTTCTATTTCTTCCAAACAAGTTTCACCTTGGAAACCAAGTGTTTGTGCTTCTAGCGAAGCGTCTTCATTGATTGTAATTTCAATTCGTTGTTCCATTTAAAGCTCCTTTTATTCTCTTTTGCCTGAAGCATAGACTGCTCTATTATTAGCCCATTGTCTCAAGGCATCTATTTTCTCTTTCATTGTATCTGCAAGCGGATAAGTATTTTCCAATGCTTGTTGGACATAACTTGTATTAATATCCTCGTTATTATCATATGCCATAAACAAAGCTTCTTTCACTGCTTCTTCGATTTCTGCGCCCGAGAAGTTTTTAGAATAAGTGGCGAGTTTTTTAATATCGAAGTTTTCAGGGTTACGATTATTTTTAGCGATATGGATTTTAAATATTTCTTTTCGCTCATCAATATCTGGCAAATCCAAGAAGAATATTTCATCGAATCTACCTTTTCGTAAGAACTCTGGTGGCAACTCTGAAACGTTATTAGCAGTAGCGACAACGAACACTGGTGCTTTTTTCTCTTGCATCCACGTGAGGAAAGTTCCCAACACACGAGCTGTAGTTCCACCGTCAGAGCGATTAGACGAAGCGATACCAGACATACCTTTTTCTATCTCATCGATCCAAAGGACTGCGGGTGCTACTGTTTCGATAATTTTTAGGGCGTTACGCATATTATTTTCTGACTCACCCACGAAGCCACCGAACACTTTACCGATGTCCATTCTAATGATTGGTTGTCCGAACGCTTGCCCGATAGATTTAGCGAACAAAGATTTACCTGTTCCTGGTATACCTACTAGCAACAATCCACGAGGTGTAGGTAGTCCAAATTTTTTAGCTTCTTCGCTGAATGCTTTTTGTCTTTGTCGTAGCCACTGTTTAAGTATTTGCGAACCGCCAATATCGTTGAATGTTTCTTTATGGTGATAATATTCAAGGTATCCGCTATTTCTAATAACTTGTTCTTTCGCCTCGATAATTTCGTCAAGGTTTTCTTGCACGAATCCTCTTCCGTTTTTTATATTATTAGTAATCATTAAATTGTAAGCCCGCTCGGCGTCAAGTGTAGTCAAACCGAGCGAAGCTTTAATAATATTATCTTTGAGCGCGGCATCGATTTTTTCATCAAAATTTCTTTTCTTACAAACAGATTTGAATGTTAAATCCAATATATTTTCATTAGGCAATGTCATATCCAACTTATACACTTTTTTACCAAGGCTTGAAGGTAGATAGTCGTTATGTGATGATATAACGATAGCTATAGATTTTGATCCGTAGTAGAAGAACTCTTTAAGTATATTAGTGATATAAATATCTTCTTGGTTATCTACGCCTCGCCATTCTTCTATTATAATAATAGAATTTTCAGCCTCGTCACTATTAATCCATTCATCGAGAATATAGTGAATATCTTGTGTTCCTTTTATTTCACTTTCTTTAAATGATTTAGTATGTCTTTGGAACTCTAGCAAACCTTTAGCGTTGTTCCATCTGAACCATTTACGTTGCAAGTGATTAGCTGCTGTATCTACCATAGCTTGTATAATCAAATCTTCGTGTGACACGATTTGCACAATTCTGATATTAGATTTAATTAAATCTTGCAAGCTTATCATTTTGTTTCCTCTTCTTTTCTAGGGTTTGGTTTAACTTCAAACTCGAACGAATCTACTTTAGATATTCCGTCTTCTGTAATAGAGACAATAACTTCAGTAGTTCCAACTTTTTTAGGCGTGATAACGAACTTAACACCTGCTTCGTGATAATCTTTATCTTCTTCGATATTAAGTATTTTTTTCGTTTCGATGATTTCTATTTCATCTGCCATAGAACCTTGAGGCATAGTATGGTCATAAAATGCGTTCACTATGAAGTGCGTTTTATTCCATTGCAAAGGTTTAAGTTGCATAGTATAAGGATCTCTGAAGTATTGGAAATCCTCATCTGGCATAAGGTATACTCGTCTGTCTTTAGGTTTAGCCTGAATGAAAAGCATATGTAATTCCTTTAATAAAGTATTTATTCTAATATCGACAAAAGATTTAAAAAATTAAGTAATTTTAACTGTAACTTTACCTGCGGTTGCACCTGTATACCAACCTGCGGTATGTGCTCCTGCTACGGTTGATGGTGTGATAATATTAGCGGATGTTATTTTAGTGCAGATATATTCAAATAGGACGTCATATGATTTAGCCAACGAAGTTTCCAAATCGTTAGTAGCTTGTGAATCTATGTTGCCGTCTTTATCTTTAATAGAGATATTATATTTATTAAGAAATTGTTTAGCGTATATTCTACCTGAATTCATTAGTGGCATATTTTCTCCTTTTATAATAGATTTCCGTTAACAGGACCTGCGTAAGTATTACCATAAGGGACAGGTCCGTTACCTGTAGCGATAGTTCCCGTATGAGGGATATTACTTACTGTTACAACTGCATTAGCTACGATATGAGCGAACAAGTCGTTAAAGTTTTGTGCCATATCGTTAAGTGGGACATCTTTAACGCCGTTAGGTATGAGCATAGTATTAGCAAAAGTTTGAGCGAGTATCATACCTGTATTAGCGAGCATTGGGCCTGCCATTGGTGCTACAGTCATTGGTGTAGCTGCGGCTGTTGGCAAGTCGGGGACATGGATAACGGTGTATGCTGCTGTTGCTACTGCCATATATTGTTCTATATGGTTTAGTATAAGATTCCACGCTTGCACCATTGATTGTATCTGTTCGGGTTTTGGCGGTTGTTGGAACAGTCGAGGTATTACATAGTTATTCACATATTCGTTTCCGTTCAATACTGCCATTATTATTCCTTTTCAGAAGGTTGTTCTGGTTGTCCAGTTAGTTGCAATTCGCACCCACCGTGAGATCCGCCTGTAAACAGACATGCAGGCAAGAAGTTAAGAGCGTATGCCGAGTTATCTGGTTTAGAGACTATACCTTTAAGTTCTAGTTTACCTGTTCCGAGTATTTTCATTACGGAATCTACGTTGATATATAAATCACCTTTAGACATAACGAAGCATTTATCTTGGTGTTGTATAATCATTTCATCTGGGTTAGTAATATCGATGAATGTTTCTTCTTTGAAGATCCATACTTTACCTGTATTTAGTGTTAGTGGTAGGTAGAAGAAGCTATAAGGACGTTCATCTATTTGGAAGAGGATAATTTTATCTTCTTCTTTTATTTCGGAATTTATATTACCGAAAGGTAGAGCAGTAGGCCCGTCTTCACCCAAGTCATTTTCGCCGATGAATGATACTTTAACTGCGAAAGTTTCCTCGTCTTCCACTTTATTTACTTTACCTATAAAAACTCGTTGAATACTAGCCAAATTGTTCTCCTTAAATTTTTGTAGTATTATAAAATCAAGTCAGCAATATGTCAATTCGCTCTAATGTATCTATGACAAATACTTTTTTCCGATTTTCTGATTTCATCAATTGTTTTTTGAAAGATATTATGCAAGAACGAACGAATCTATCATTTAGATATTTCTTAAAAAAGCGATCTAATTTAAGTCTGAGGCATTCGGCTAGTAAAGACATTTTATCGAATGCAGCTTGCAAGTCATCTTTATATTGGTTGAATAATTTTAGCCATTCTTGTAATTTTTCTTTATTGTGGAATAGTTGCATAACTTTAAGTATGTATGAGACTTTTTTTTGGAACTGTTCTGCTATAATTTGCGCAAAGTCTTTCTTTTTCATTTTGATTTTATTGTCGTCGTTATCTATATCTAGTTTAGCTATAGCTTTCATTATTTCCCATTTATGTTCCATTTTTTTCACGATACCTTTAGCCTGATAATATTCGAGTTCTCTTTTTGTAGGTTGTTCTTTAGGTTGTGGTATTAAATCTAGATCTGTGAATCCATCATTTAGGGCTCGTTCTTTAATTTCTGTTTCTATTTGTTCTTTAATTTCTTGTTTTAATTCTTCTTTATCTTTTTTTATTTCTTGTTTAATTTGTTCGAGTTGTTCTTTATCTTTAAGTTTTCGTTGTTCGATAATTTTATCTAGTGGATTTTCTATTATTTTATTAGTTGGATTTTCGGCTATATTTTTAATAATATTATCGTCTAGTGGTCCTGATTGCGTGAATAGCAATTTATTCCAATAGAGTAGATATTGCAATGGGTTTTCGGGTTTTGCTTTTGCGAGCATTGATTGTAATTTTTCTATTTTTTGTTCAGTGGTTAATTTATTACTATCCATAAAATCTCCTTTTATTTGATATATGATTATCGACATTTATTTTAGAAAGTTAAGCGACTTTAGTGTATTAATGCGACTTTTGTATATTTATTAGTATAGGAAAGTCGTGTTTTTATAGAAAGGTCGCATATATTTTATAGTCACGACTTTTCTATGCGTTAACGACTTCGAGGTAGACGATGAGGTTAAGGTTTTTGCTATTATCTCGCAGGAAGTTATATAGTTGTTTATATTTAGGTTGTGCCACGATTTTCTCTGCCACTTGAGATGTAGACTGTAGGGTGACGCCGTAATATTTATTTCTTTTACTTTCTGAGAAGACTAGTTCGTTCATAAGTTTTTTAATGTAATCGAGGTCATCATTTCCGATGAATTCGGTGTGGTGTTTATATTCAAGTGAAGGCGTATTATTTGCCTTAAATAGGGTAACTTTCTCAATCATAAGTCCTCCTTATGGGGGTTAATCTTAACATTAATTATAAATATTTCAAGATAACCGAGGAGGGCTAATATCATATCAATCTTATTTGTTAATGCAGATCCACTAACGCTAAATCTGTTGATCGCACTTTCAGCGCTAGTGGTCGTATTAGCAATAATAGGGCTTTTTTTATATGACGCACCAAAGTGTTATATATAAT
>CAYRYT010000083.1:0-6991 GCA_964428625.1 uncultured Oscillospiraceae bacterium
TCCACCCTGCGGACAATTCCTGTTGCTTTCATATATTTTTCTCCTTTAATTTACAGCTTACGATGCTATAATATGTAAATTTCGAGCGGTTATACGAAAGCGGGAGAAATCCGCCACTGCCCGGCGGGTTTCTTTCCTCCCGTGCAAAATTTTGCACGGGAGGATGCTTTTGATTACACCGTTCCGGTGACGGTCAGGGTAGCCGTGCCCGGGGTGGTGGTATAGGTGCCGTCGGGATTCTGAGTGACGGTTGCCGCCGGTACGGTGATCTGCCCCGCCACGGTAGCGAACTGCCCGGTGGTCTCGTCATAGGTGTACTGGGTGCCCGCCGTCAAGGCAGTGCCATCCAGGGTCACGGCAATCCCCCGCAGCCGGGGATCAAAGGTATCCGTCAGAGCCAGCCGGTCGGCGGCGGTGGCCGCCAGGGTGCCATCGTTCACCAGAACGATGGTATAGGTGAGCTGGCCGTTTTCCTGGACAACCGTGGGATTCAGGGCCTTGGTAACCCGCAGGGACACCTGCGCCCGGTTGGCGATGGTGGCCTGGGCCGTCAGGGGCGTGGTGATCCCCGGGGCGGTGACGGTGACGGTATTGACGATCTGAGCCCCGGTCCCCAGGGGCGCATAGGCGGTGACATCCGCCTCATAGACCAGGACCCCATTTCCCCCGGCGGGGATGGTCATGCCGGTGAAGGTCACTCCGGCCCCGGTGGTGGCCGTGGGAGCCGTCGCCAGGACGCCGTTGACAAAATAGCGGGCGGTTCCTGTCCGGTAGGTCAAAGGATACACCGTTCCCGCCGTCACGGCATAGCCGCCCAGGTCATCCTGGACCGTAATGCCCGTCACCGGGGCCGTGCCCGTGTTCACCAGAGTCACGGCGTAGGTCACCTTCCCCTCCCGGTCATACAGATCCGTCACCGGCACCTTCGCCACGGTCACGGTCTCCACCAGTTCCCCCACCACGGTATTGGAATCCGCGGTGCCGCCGGTATAGGTCAGCGTTGCGTAGTTGGTAAATCTTGCCATATCATAACCTCCTGTCAGCCTTGGGGAGTATCCCCAGCCATTCTATGTCCCCAGGGCCGGATCCGTGCCCAAAGGCGGCTTTTCCCCCTTCTTCCCGGAAATTCCTCCCCGCCACCGGATGGATTTCCCATCTCCCGGTGGGAATCTTCCCTTTCCTGTTGATTTTCTGTCGATATTGTGCTATTCTTTATGCGAGGGAGTGTTTTAAAAAGGTTTTTTATGACCCTTTCTCCCGGATGTTTTTCACAAACCAACCTTTTTGTTTATCATTATGGAAGAAATACCTATGCATCAATCCCTGCTGGTCGCTTTGCGGGCCTTCCACGGTCTGTGCCGGGACAACGGCATCGCCTACACCCTCCATGGTGGCACCCTCCTGGGTGCGGCCCGGCACCGGGGCTTCATCCCCTGGGACGACGATGCGGATGTGGCCATGACCCGGCAGGACTATAACGCGCTGTGTCAGGCACTGGCAGGCACCCCCTACCGGATCCGGGGCAACATCAAAAAGCAGTTTTATTCCCCGGAGGATCCCCAGGCCTGGGTGGATATCTTCATCTGCGACTATATCTCCCAGCACCCCCTTTCCCGGAAGGTTAAGACCCTGACCCTGACCGTGCTGGACATCATGCACCGGGATGCCAAAAGCCGGAAGCTGAGCAATCTGGAAAAGTACGGCAGGGGCAAGCGCATCGCCTTTCAGGCCGCCTATGCCCTGGGTCAGGTGATCCCCAAGACCTGGACCGCCGGATGCTACCGCTTCGTCAGCGAATTCTGCTTTCTTGGCCGCCGGGAGGCAATGTTCCGTAGCAACGACCAGTACGACGGCCGCCTGCGGATATTTCCCGCCCAATGGATGGCCGACTATCGGACGCTCCCCTTTGAAGGGGCGGATCTTTCCGTGATCGCCGCCTGGCAGGCGCTTCTCCGCCAGTGCTACGGCCCGGATTACATGACTCCCCTCCGGGATTCCCGGAATCAGCAGGTCCACGCCCTCCTGCGGGGTGAGGATCCCATCAATCTCTAATACGAAATGAGGCTTCAACTATGAATATTGCGATTATCTTTGCCGGCGGCAGCGGTGTGCGCATGGGCAGCGGTATCCCCAAGCAGTTCCTGGAGGTGGACGGCCGCCCCATCCTGGTCCACACCCTGCGTCAGTTCCAGTACCACCGGAAGATCGACAAAATCTACCTCTCCGTTCTGGAGGATTACATTCCCTATGTCCAGAGCCTGGCGGAGGAACACCGGATCACCAAGCTCGCCGGGGTCATGGCCGGCGGCAAAACCGCCCAGGATTCCATCTACATCGCCCTCCAGCGGGCGGCGGCGGAGAACCCCCAGGATTCCATCGTGCTGCTCCACGACGGTGTCCGCCCCTTCGTCTCCTATGATGTGATCAGCGAGAATATCCGCTCCGTCAAGACCTATGGCAATGCCATCACCTGCACCCCCTGCTACGAAACCATCCTGCTGAGCAAGGAGGGGGACTATGTGGATTCCGTTCCCTACCGGAAGGAGACCTTCGCCGCCCAGGCCCCCCAGAGTTTCTACCTGAAGGACATTCTCTCCTACCACGACCAGATCCGCGCCACAGAAACCGGCTACGAGAACATGGTGGACGCCTGCACCATTGCCCGGAGCCTGGGCGTTGCCACCCACATGGTGCAAGGCAACCGGGGCAATATCAAGGTCACCACCCCTGAGGATGTGTATATGTTCCGGGCGCTGCTGCAATATAAGGAAAACGAGCAGATCTTCGGCTATGGTCTGACCAACCGGGTCTATCCCCGGATCAGCCAGGCCACGGACAAATCCCTGTAAGGAGGCAAGGCTATGTGGATCGATAACGCCACCTACCGGGAGGATCTGGAGCGGATCGTTGCCGCTTCCCCCAGCCTGTGGGAGCCTCTGGTGGGAAAAACCGTATTCATCACCGGCGGTACCGGCCTGGTGGGCCAGAATGTGGTCAACGCCCTGCTGTACTACGGTCTGAAATATCAAAAGCCCATCCGGGTCCTGGCCCTGGTGCGCAGCCGGGAGAAGGCCCAGGCCCTCTACGCCCAGCAGCTGGCCGCCTGCCTGGGGCAGCTGGCCTTCCTGGTGGGGGATGTAACGGATCCCCTCACCGTGGACGAACCCATCGACTATTTCATCCACGGTGCCAGCCAGACCGCCAGCGCGGCCTTTGTGGCCAGTCCCGTGGATACCATTGAGACGGCCATCGGCGGCACCAGAAATATGCTGGAGCTGGCCCGGGCCAAGGGCTGCTCCTCCTTCCTCTACCTGTCCAGCATGGAGACCTACGGTGCACCCCACACCGACGCTCCCCTGACGGAGGACTGCGGTGCCTGCTTCGACTCCATGGCTGTGCGCAGCTGCTACCCGGAGAGCAAGCGGATGTGCGAGGCCCTGTGCGCTGCCTATGCCGCCCAGTACGGGCTCAGCACCAAGGTGATCCGCCTGGCCCAGACCTTCGGCCCCGGTGTCCGGGGCGACGATGTCCGGGTATTCGCGGAATTCGCCCGGCTGGCCCTGGCGGGGAAGGACATCGTCCTGCTGACCAAGGGCGACAGCTGCCGGATGTACCTGTACACCATGGATGCCGCCGCCGCCATCCTGACGGTGCTGGTCAAGGGCGCGGCGGGCAGCTGCTACAACGCCGCCAACCGGGATACCTACTGCTCCGTGCTGGAAATGGCCCATCTGGTTGCCCGGACGCTGGGCCAGGGCAAGCCCCAGGTCATCGTCCGCGCCTTTACCCAGGATCGCGCAAAATATCCCCCCTCCCATAAGCTCCGCCTGGACACCACCAAGCTGGAGGCGCTGGGATGGAAGCCCGGCTACGGCCTGGAAGAAATGTACCAACGAATGGTGAAAGGATTCTAATCATTTATGCTCAACGGATTCAAAAAAGCACTGGTGGAAGGACGGCTGATCTCCTTCTGCATCAAAAAGGTGGACCGGCTCCTGGGCTTTCTGGTGCGTAAGCTCGTCTACCGCCGGGGCAAGGTTCAGAACAACAAGATCTTCTTCATGACCTATGACAACAAGTACTCCTGCAATCTGCGCTACATTGCCGACGAGATCATCCGCCAGGAGCTGCCTGTGGAGATCGTCTGGGCCACCAAGAAGAAGAAACGGGCCCTGGTTGACACCTTCCCCCCGGAAGTGACCCTGGTGGAGCAGGGCAAGGCCGATATGTTCGAGGCCCAGGCAACTTCCAAAATTTGGTTTGACAATGCCCTGAACTGCGTCTGGTTCGGCATTCCCAAGAAGAAAAACCAGATCTACATCAACACCTGGCACGGCAGCATGGGCATCAAGCGCCTGAGCGGCAACTGGTTCTGGCGGTACCGGGCCAAGAAGTGCCGGAAAATCACCGACTACTGCATCTCCAACAGCGTGTTCGAGGAGAATGTCTATCGGGATACCTTCTGGCAGGACTCCACCTACCTGCGCTTCGGCCACGCCCGGAACGACCTTCTCCTGCAGCAGGAGAAGCACCCCGAGGTGTGCCGGAAGGTACGGGAATTCTTCGAGCTGGAGGAGGGAGTCCGCTGTGTCCTCTACGCGCCCACCTTCCGGGATGACGGCACCATCTCCTGCTTCAACATCGATTTCCAGCAGCTCAAGGCAGATCTGGAGGCCCGGTTTGGGGGCAGCTGGTGCGTTCTGGTGCGGATGCACCACAAGAATAAGAATGTCAAGCTCTCCAACGAGTGGAATGAATGGCTGAAGGATGCCTCCGCCTACCCGGATATGCAGGAGCTGCTTGTCATGGCCGATGCGGGCATTACCGACTATTCCAGCTGGGCCTATGACTATGTCATCACCAAGAAGCCCCTGTTCATCTACGCCACGGATATCGAGAAGTACGACGGCACCCGGGGCTTCTACTATTCCCTGGAGACCACGCCCTTCCCCATCTGCCGGAACAATGACCAGCTCCACAGCCATATCGCCGCCTTCGACGAGGCCAGCTACCTGGCCAAGTGCGATGCCTTCCTGGAGGAAAAGGGCTGCGCCGAAACCGGCGAAGCCGCGGTGAAGATCGTGGAGTTCCTGAAGAAAGAATGTCTGGGAATGTAAGCTCCCCTAGAAAAAAGGTGATTTCTATTTTTGAAAGATTGAAAAAGCACCAGTTTCTCTTCGAGGAACTGGTCAAACGGGATTTCAAAGAGAAGTACAAGCGTACCGTCCTGGGCATGGCCTGGAGCATTCTCTCTCCCCTTCTGACCCTGCTGGTGATGAAGGTGGTCTTCACCCAGTTTTTCGGACGGCACACCCCCTTCTACACCACATACCTGTTCAGCGGAAACCTGGTGATGGCCTACTTCAAGGAATCCACCCGGGGCGGCATGAACAGTCTGATGAGCAACGCCAAAATCTTCACCAAGATCAACATTCCCAAGTATCTGTTCATTTTCTCCCGGAATGTCTCGGCCCTGGTGAACTTCCTCATCATTTTGGTGGTATATTTCTTCTTCTGCTTCCTCGACGGCATTACCTTCGGCTTCCATATGTTCGCCCTGCTGTACCCCATCGCCTGTCTGCTGGTGTTCAACCTGGGAGTGGGGATGATCCTGTCGGCCATGTTTGTCTTTTTCCGGGATACCCAGTACCTGTATGATGTGTTCCTGACCCTGCTGACCTATCTGTCCGCCATTTTCTACCGGGTGGATGGCTACTCCGCCACGGTGCAGCAGCTGTTCCTGCTGAACCCGGTGTACTGCTATATCAAGTACTTCCGCCTGGTGGTCATTGACGGGGCCATTCCCTCCCAGGCCTTCCATCTGCTGTGCGCCATATATGCATTGGGTGCCCTGGGGATCGGCTTCCTGGTGTACAAGAAGAACAATCACAAGTTCCTGTACTATGTGTAAGGAGGGTGGACCATGTCGATCATCAAAGCAAACAATGTTTCCATCCGCTATGTCAAGGGTGATTTCAAGTCCATCGGCCTGAAAGAGTATGTCATGCGCCGGCTCACCGGCAATTACAAGGTTGTCGAGTTCTGGGCAGACCGGAATGTCTCCTTCGCCCTGGAAAAGGGGGATATGCTGGGGATCATCGGCACCAACGGTGCCGGTAAGTCCACCCTCCTCAAAGCCGTCTCCGGCATCATGGTCCCCACCGAGGGCCACATGGAGATCCACGGCAGCATTGCTGCCCTCCTGGAGCTGGCCAGCGGCTTCGACGCAGACCTCACCGTCCGGGAGAATACCTACCTCCGGGGTGCCATGCTGGGCTATACCCGGGCCTTTATGGACGAGATGTATGACAGCATCATCGACTTCGCGGAGCTCCAGGACTTCCAGGAGCATCCCTTCAAGCAGCTTTCCAGCGGCATGAAGAGCCGCCTGGCCTTCTCCATCGCCTGCCTGCTCCATCCGGACATTCTGATCCTGGACGAGGTGCTCAGCGTGGGCGACGGTGCCTTCCGGAAGAAGAGCGAGGCCAAAATGCGGGAGATCCTCTCCGGCGGTGTCACGGGGATTCTGGTGTCCCACTCCATTTCCCAGGTGCGGGGGATGTGCAACAAGATCCTGTGGCTGGATCACGGCAAGCAGATTGCCTTCACCGACCAGGTGGAGCTGTACTGCAACGCCTACGAGGAATTCCTCCAGACCAAGAAGCTCCCCGCCTCCGAGCAGGATGTGCTGGCCCTCTCCGCCGGGTATCTCCGGCGGCAGCAGCAGGAGTTGGAAAAAGCCCGGAAGCGTGAGGCTTCCAAGCTCCAGTCCGTCATTGAAAAGGGCGAGAGCGAGGAGGCCCTCCAGGCTGCGCTGAATATCATCCGCAAGCAAAAGCCGGAGCTTCTGAAGGAATACGATCTGTAATTCCAGGCAGCGGCATTTTATCACAGAATCAGAAGTGGCGCGTATCGGGTTCGATACGCGCCACTTCTGCGTGTCAAAAAAAGCCTCGCAGAGTTTGCAGCCTTGGGCTGCAAATAAAATCAA
>CAYRYT010000084.1:0-6835 GCA_964428625.1 uncultured Oscillospiraceae bacterium
CCGGTGCCGATGCCTTCCTGCTGGCGGATACCTACGGCTTCCCCATCGACCTGACGGAGGAGATGGTGGAAGATGAGGGCATGACCGTGGATAAGGAAGCCTACACCCGTCTGCGGGAGGAGCAGCGTGTCCGTGCCCGGGAGGACCGGAAGAAGTTCGGTGATCTGGGCTGGGCCGGCATCGACCTGGGCCTGGACAACACCCCCACCACCTTCGTGGGCTATGACATGAATACCACCGATGCCAAGGTCCTGGCGGTCTGCGTGGGTGACGAGGTCTCCGGTACCATCGCCGGCGGCGAGAAGGGTATCCTGGTTCTGGATCGTACTCCCTTCTATGCCGAAATGGGCGGCCAGGTGGCGGACCACGGTGTGATCCTGGTGGGCAACAGCCGCTTTGAAGTCTCCAATGTCCAGAAGGATAAGGGCGGTAAGTACCTGCACCACGGTGTCATGGTCAGCGGCTCCATCAAGGTGGACGACATTGTCTGCGCTGCCATTGATGTGGACCGGCGCAAGGCCATTATGCGCGCTCACTCCGCGACCCACCTGCTCCAGAAGGCTCTGAAGAGCGTCCTGGGTGACCATGTTCACCAGGCCGGCTCTCTGGTAGAGCCGGATCGGCTGCGTTTTGACTTTACCCACTACTCCGCTGTGACTCCCGAGGAGATGGCCCGGATCAACAGCCTGGTCCAGAATGCCATCTTGGAGGGCTATGACATTGTCACCCGGGAGATGCCCATTGAAGAGGCCAAGGCCATGGGCGCCATGGCGCTGTTCAGTGAGAAGTACGGTGATACCGTGCGGGTGGTGAACATGGGCGGCTATTCCATCGAGCTGTGCGGCGGTACCCATCTGGACAACACCGCCAAGGTCGGCCCCTTCCACATTGAGAGCGAGGGCAGTGTGGCCTCCGGCGTGCGCCGGATCGAGGCCGTGACCGGTAAGGCCTGCCTGGATGCCATGGAGCAGAACCGCCAGCTGCTGCTGTCTGCCAGCGCCCAGCTGAAGACCAAGCCCATGGAGCTGGTGGAGCGGATCCGTGCCCAGATCGACGAGATCAAGAATCTGAAGAAGACCATTGAGACCATCAAGGCCCGGGAGACTGCCGGTGAGGCGGATCGTTTCCTGTACAACGCTCACAAGGTGGGCGGCCTGCGGGTCATGACCACCTCCATCCCCAATACCGATGCTGCCAAGCTGCGGCAGCTGGGTGACCTGATCCGGGATAAGGCCCCCGATGTGGTGGCTGTGCTGTCCACGGTGAATGAGGGCAAGATCACCTTCCTGGCCGTCTGCGGCAAGGAAGCCATTGCCCAGGGCATTAAGGCCGGTGAACTGGTGAAGCTGGTGTGCGCCACCTGCGGCGGCTCCGGCGGCGGTAAGCCCGATTCCGCCATGGGCGGCGGCAAGGATGTGCTGAAGGTGGACAACGCCCTGGCACAGGTTGACGACTTCGTGGCTGCAAAACTGGGTTAATATCGTAGGGAAAGAGCGCCGTTTTTACGGCGCTCTTTTCGGAATTTTGGACAGGGAGGGGATCGTATGCGAAAACTGCTGTGGGTTACCCTGGGATTTGCCATAGCCTGCGGCGCATGGGCCTACGGCCTGGGCGGCGGTGCGGTGTGGTTTGCCGCCGGTGTGACCCTGGCGGCGACAGCCCTGGGCTTTTGGTTCCTCCGGGGCAGAAGCTGGAGCGGCCGGGTGCTGCTGGTGCTTCTGGGCATTTCCCTGGGTCTGTTCCGGTGCGGCGCTTATGACGGCTATTATCTGGAAGACATCCGGGGAATGGAGGGGAACACTCAGGAGCTGGAAATCACGGTGACGGATTACAGCTGGGACGGAACCTACGGCATTGTGGCCGACGGTAAGACCCGGATCCAGGGAAAGTCCTATGCCATACGCTTCTATTCCGGAGAGGCACCGGCGCTTCAACCCGGGGACCGGGTTCAAGGTAGCTTCAAACTGGTGCTGACTACCCGGGATGCCCAGCAGGGGGCGACTTACCACCAGGGCAAAGGGATCCTTCTCCTGGGTTATGGCAGAGGGGAAGTGCAGGTGGAGCGGGCAAAGGGATGGAGCCTTTCCCGACTTCCTGCCTGGCTGCGTCTGGAGCTAAAGAATATTCTGACGGAGGCATTCCCCGCCGACTGCGCCGGTGTGGCCCGGGGCTTGCTTCTGGGGGACGGAACCGGAATTGATTACGAGACGGACACCGCCTTCAAGATTTCCGGTATCCGCCATATCATCGCCGTCTCCGGCCTGCATGTGACCATTCTGTTTACATCCGTTTATGTCCTGACAGGGAAGCGCCGGGTGCTGACGACGCTTTTGGGCCTGCCGGTTCTGTTCCTGTTTGCCGCTGTGGCAGGCTTTACCCCTTCTGTGGTGCGGGCCTGTATTATGAATGGTCTGATGATGCTGGCCATACTCTTCCGCCGGGAATATGACCCGCCCACCGCCCTGTCCTTTGCGGTGCTGGCTATGCTGGTCATGGAGCCGCTGGTCATCACCTCCGTGGGCTTCCAGTTGTCCGTGGGCTGCATGATCGGCATTTTTCTCTTTGCCGGTGGCATCAAGAACTGGCTTCTGGACGACCAACGCATTGGCCACAGCAACGGGAAGGATCTGCCCTCCCGGTTGATCCGGTGGCTTGCCACTTCTCTTGGAATGAGCCTGGGGGCGGTGTCCATCACCACACCCTTGAGCGCCTATTATTTCGGCACCGTGAGTCTGGTAAGTCCTGTGACCAATTTACTCACCCTTTCCGTGGTGACGGTGGATTTTTATGGGGTGATGGCCGTGGCAGTGGCAGGCTTTCTCTGGCTCCCCCTGGCGCAGGTGCTGGGGTGGCTGATGGCCTGGCCCATTCGGTATGTGATGGCAGTTGCCAAGGCCGTCAGCACCTTTCCCCTGGCAGCGGTCTACACCCAGAACCGGTATGTCATCTGGTGGCTGGTGGGGTGCTATCTACTGGTAGCTGCACTGCGGATTCTGCCTAAAAAGCGACCCGGCCTCTATGCCGGGATCGCATCCGTTGCCCTGGTTGCCGCACTGCTGGCGGGATGGCTCCCGCCTATGATGGAGGAAATGCGGATGACGGTGCTGGATGTGGGCCAGGGGCAGAGCATCATTCTCCAATGCGGCAGGCGTACCTTCCTGGTGGACTGCGGCGGCGATCACAGCGAGACGGCGGCGGATACCGCAGCGGAGGCCCTCCTGGCCATGGGCATCCGGCATATCGACGGCCTGATCCTGACCCACTATGACCTGGATCACGCCGGAGGCGTACCCTACCTGCTCACCCGCATCGAAACCGATGCCCTGTACCTGCCGGATTGGCCGGATGACATCCAAAGCTTGTCCCGCCGAGAAGAAGCGGTGGCAGTGGGCCGGGATCAGGTGCTGGAACTGGAAAAGGGGAAAATTACCATCTACACCCCGGAAACCGGAGATTCCGACAATGAAAGAGGCTTATGTATCTTGTTTCAGACGGAAAATTATGATATACTCATAACCGGTGACCAAACCATCGAGGGGGAGGAGCGTCTTCTGAAAAAGGCATCCCTGCCCCGACTGGAAGTGCTGGTAGCGGGACACCACGGCTCCAAAAACGCCACGGGCCAGGCCCTGCTGGGGGCTACGGATCCCGCTGTGGCAGTGATCAGCGTGGGGGTCAACAACCGCTACGGCCATCCCACCCAGGAGACGCTGGACTGCCTGGCGGCCATAGGCTGCCAGATCTTCCGCACGGACCGGGATGGGACCATTATCATCAGGGGGTAGACCCATGGCTAAGAAACCGGCCCAGGATACCGGGCTTTCACAACTGAAAAATGACCTGCGGGGGAAGGAACCCCAAAGGCTGTATATTTTCCACGGGGAAGAGACTTTTCTCCTCCACCATTACCTGGAGCAGCTGAAGAAGCTCCTGGTGGAGGAATTGACGGAATCCTTCAACTACCACCGGTTCAATCAGGAGACATTTTCCCTCCAGGAATTTGCCGATGCGGTGGAGAACCTGCCCATGATGGCCGAGACGACCTTCGTCTGGGTGGATGAAATCGACCTGTTCAAGCTCAATGAAGGGGAACGGGAGAAGATGATCCAGGTGCTCCAGGACATCCCGCCCTACTGTACTGTGGTGTTCTCCTACCAGACCGTGGCCTGGAAGCCGGATAAGCGGCAGAAAAAGCTCTGGGAAGCGGTGGACAAAAACGGAACCATTGTGGAGTTTGCCAAGCAGGACCAGCGGGAACTGATTCCCTGGGTCAGCCGGCATTTTGCCACCCGGAATAAGAAAATCTCCAACGAGCTGTGCGCCTATCTCATTGAGATCACCGGCGGCACCATGACCGCCTTGGGGGGCGAGATTGCAAAGATCTGTGCCTATTCCGGAGCGGATACCATCGTGAAGGCGGATATCGACGCGGTGACGGAGCCGGTGCTGGATGCGGTGGTGTTCCAGATGACGGATCTCTTGGGCCAGGGTGACTATGGCGGGGCGCTGCAGAAGCTGAATCAGCTGATGAAAATGCAGCAGGAGCCTATTGCTATTCTCGGCGCGGTGGGCAGCCATTTCCGCCGGATTGCCACTGCTCGGATCCTTCTGGATAACGGCAAGGGATCAGGTGAGCTGCAAAAGCTTTGCGGTTTGGGGGATTACCCTGCCCGCAAGACCATGTCCGCCGCAGGGCGGTTCTCTGCCCGATTCTGCGCCAAGGCTTCTGCCCTGGTGCTGGAAACGGACTATCAGATGAAAACTTCCTTTGATGATTCCCAGCGGCTGCTGGAACTGCTGATCCTTCAGCTTGCCCAGGAGGCCCGGAATGGATAAGATCAGAATTCAGGAAGCCATCGTTGTTGAGGGGCGCTACGATAAGAATACCCTGAGCCAGATCCTGGATGCCCCGATTTTTGAGACCAGGGGGTTCGGCATTTTTAAGGACAAGGAGCAGATGGCGCTTTTGCACCAGGTTGCCCGGCAGCGGGGGCTCATCGTCTTTACGGACCCGGATGGGGCGGGATTTGTCATCCGCAATCATTTGAAAAGCGCCATTCCGGGGCAATATCTGAAACACGCCTATATTCCCGATATTTACGGCAAGGAGAAGCGGAAATCCGCTCCCGGCAGGGAAGGGAAACTGGGGGTGGAGGGGATGAACCGGGCGGTCATCCTGGACAGCCTGCGCCGGGCCGGTGCCACCTTCCAGGGGGAGGCAGGAGCGGATGGGCCCAAGGAGATCACCAAGGCGGATCTTCTGGAGCTGGGCCTTTCCGGCCCGGGGAGCAGCGCCCGACGGGCAGCCTTGATCAAAAAATTGGGGTTTCCGGAGAAAATCAGCACCAATGGCTTTTTTCAGGCCATTCATCTGCTCTACAGTGCCGATGAGTTGGAGCAGCTCCTGGAAACTATGACGGAGAGTAACAATGGTTGATATCGCGGTTAAAAACTTAACAAAATTCTTTACCATCGGGGAAAATCTCCTGGAAGGTCTGTCCTTTGAAATCCAGGAGGGGGAGCGGGTGGCCATTCTGGGCCGGAACGGCTGCGGAAAGACGACCCTGTTCAAGATCCTCACCGGGGAAATGGACTATGATGACGGGGAGGTCTTTGTGAACCCCGGGAAAAAACTGGGTCTCATTTCCCAGATCCCCCATTTCCCCCAGGGTTACACCGTGGAGGATGTGCTGCGTTCGGCCTATGCCGAGGTTCTGCGGTGCAAGGAGAAAATGGAGGCCCTGGAGAAGGCCATGCAGTCTGGTGTGACCCAGGAGCAACTCAGCGCCTATGATGCCCTGGTGAACCGCTTCCAGTCCGGAGGCGGTTACGAAATGGATGTGGAAGTGGATAAGATCTGCAACGGTCTGGGCATTTCCGCCCACCAGCGGGGACAGGCCTTTGACAGCCTCTCCGGCGGAGAAAAGACCCGGGTGAATCTGGGACGGCTACTGCTGGAAAAGACGGATATCCTCCTGCTGGATGAGCCTACCAACCACCTGGATCTGCGGAGTGTGGAATGGCTGGAGGGCTATATCCGGGCTTTCCGGGGGACGGTGCTGGCAATTTCCCATGATCGGTATTTCATCGATCAGATCGCCCAACGGGTCATCGAGATCGTGGACGGCCACGCCGAGTTTTATTCCGGCAATTACTCCTTCTACATGGACGAAAAGCAGGCCAGATTTGACCTGCAAATGAAGCAGTATGAGCAGGAGCAGGCCAAGCTCAAGCAGCTTGGCTACACCGTGGAACGGATGAAGGGCTGGGGCATCAACAACCGTACCCTGTACCGCCGGGCCATGTCCATCCAGCACCGGATGGAGCGGATCCGAAAGACGGAGAAGCCCAAGACGGAGCGAACCATGAAGGCATCCTTCGGGGAAAAGGATTTTTCCGGGGATGTGGTGTTCAAAATGAAAAATGTGTCCAAGGCCTTTGGGGACAGAACCCTGTTCTCCGGGGTGGAGCTGAATGTGGAAGGCGGGGAGCGGATCGCCATTCTGGGCGATAACGGCACCGGCAAGTCCACCTTCCTGAAATGTCTGCTGGGGGAGGAGGATTTTGAAGGCAAGCTCCAGTTTGGCCCCACGGTGAAGTGGGGATACCTGCCCCAGATCATCCACTTTGACCACCCGGAGCGGACACTTTACGATACCATGTTCTACGAAAAGAACTGTACCCCCCAGGTGGCCCGGGATCGCCTTGGCCAGTTCATGTTCCAGGGAGAGGATGTGTTCAAGATCGTTGGCACCCTCTCCGGCGGCGAGCAGAGCCGGTTGCGGCTGTGTATGCTCATGGATGAGAAGATCAATCTGCTGATCCTGGACGAGCC
>CAYRYT010000085.1:0-6821 GCA_964428625.1 uncultured Oscillospiraceae bacterium
GATGAACGACGCCTTCATCACCCCCACCCTCAGCGCTACCCCCGGCGATCTGAGCCTGGTTCTGCCCAAGCGGATCCTGGACGGCATCATTGAGATGATCTACGCCCTGGACAAGGTTGCCCCCGGCACCGCCAACGACGACACCCTCCTGTATGGTGTGGAAGTGAAGTTCTACAACATGGAGGTGGAGGTCAGCGACCGGCTGGAGTCCCGGTACAAGGGCCTGTACATCATCGGTGACGGCAGTGGCATCACCCACTCTCTGTCCCATGCCTCCGCCAGCGGCGTATATGTGGCAAGAAATACTACGGAATAACCGGTTGGGAGAGTATAGTATGAATTTTCTGGAAGAGAGAATTGTAAAAGACGGTATCGTCAAGCCCGGCAATGTACTCAAAGTGGACAGCTTCCTGAACCACCAGATGGACATTGCCCTGATGGAGCAGATCGGCCAGGAGTTCAAGCGCCGATTTGCCGATAAGCCCGTGACCAAGATCCTCACCATTGAGGCCTCCGGCATTGGCATTGCCTGCTTCGTGGCTCGGGAGTTCGGTGTGCCCCTGGTCTTTGCCAAGAAGTCCAAGTCCATCAACATCGAAGGCGAGATGTATGTGGCCGAGGTAGAGTCCTTCACCCACAAGAACCGCAACCAGGTCATTGTCTCCAAGAAGTTCCTGAATCCCGAGGATCACCTGCTGATTATTGACGATTTCCTGGCCAACGGCTGCGCCCTCCAGGGTCTGATCTCCATTGCCGACTCCGCCGGTGCCACGGTGGAGGGTCTGGGCATTGTCATCGAGAAGGGCTTCCAGATCGGCGGCCGGGTCATCCGGAATATGGGCTACCAGCTGGAGTCCCTGGCCATTGTGGATGCCATGGACGCCGAGACCGGTGCCATCACCTTCCGTCCCCAGGAGGAAGCATGATGAAAAAGACAGCTTCCGTAGAAAATATCTACAGCCTGAACGGCCCCGTGCCCCTGCTGCAGTCCATTCCCTTCGGTCTGCAGCATGTGCTGGCCATGTTCGTGGCCAACATTGCCCCCATTATGATCGTCACCGGTGTCAGCGGCCTGAGCACCCAGGAGACGGCCAACCTGATCCAGACCGCCATGATCATGGCCGGCATCGGCACCCTGGTGCAGCTCTTTGCCCTGGGCAAGCTGGGAGCCCGGCTGCCCATCGTCATGGGCATCAGCTTCACCTTTGTGTCCGTGTTCTGCTATGTTGGCCCCCAGTGGGGCTACGGTGCCATCATCGGTGCCGTCCTGGTGGGCGGCGTGGTTGAAGGCCTGCTGGGCTTCTTCGCCAAATACTGGCGGCGGATCATTTCCCCCATCGTTGCTGCCTGCGTGGTCACCGCCATCGGCTTCAGCCTCCTCAGTGTGGGTGCCAATTCCTTCGCCGGCGGTACCGGCGCGGCGGATTTCGGCTCCGCGGAGAACTGGATCCTGGGTACCGTGACCCTGGTGTGCTGCATCACCTTCAACATTCTGGCCAAGGGCCATTTGAAGCAGCTGTCCGTTCTCTTCGGCCTGGTGGTGGGCTATATCGTGGCCCTGGTCATGGGAAAAGTGGACCTGTCCGCCCTGGACGGGGTGAAGCTGATCTCCCTGCCCCAGCTCATGCCCTACGCCCCGGAGTTTAACCTCAGCGCCATTATTTCCGTGACCATGATCTTCCTGGTCTCCGCCACGGAAACCATCGGTGACACCACCGCCATGACCTGCACCGTGCTGAACCGGGATCCAACCGATGAGGAGATCTCCGGCAGTCTGGCCTGTGACGGCTTCATCAGCGCCCTGTCCGCCTGCTTTGGCTGTATGCCCATCACCTCCTTCAGCCAGAATATCGGCCTGCTGTCCATGACCAAGGTCATCAACCGCTATACCATCGCCACCGGTGCCGGCATTCTGATCCTGGCGGGCATCTTCCCCGCCATCGGCGCGGTGCTGGCCACTCTGCCTGAGGCGGTTCTGGGCGGCTGCACCATTATGATGTTCGGCAACATTGTCATTTCCGGCCTGCAAATGATCGGCTCCTGCGGCTACACCCAGCGCAATATCACCATTGCGGCCCTGTCCCTGAGCATTGGCCTGGGCTTCACCCAGGTTCCGGAGATGTTCAACATCTTCCCCAGCATCATCCGCACCATCTTCGCGGAGAACTGCGTGGCCGTGGTATTCCTGTCCGCCATTATCCTGAACCTGGTCATGCCCCAGGAGAAGGAATAAGGCAGGTTCATCCCCATTCTTATCCATAACAAAAAGGACATCCTCCCGCCGGGGAGGATGTCCTTTTATGCGTTTTCCGTTCTGTCGCCGTCTCAGCCCAGCTCACTCTGGGCGCAGGCCAAGGCGCTGGCAATGACCGCGTCCATATCGTAGTACTTATACTCACCCAGGCGGCCACCGAATACCACATTGGCCTCCTGCTGGGCCAATGCCTTGTACTGGGCGTAGCGCTGGCCATTCTTCTCGTCGTTCACGGGGTAGTAGGGCTCGTCCCCCAGCTTCCATTCGGAGCTGTATTCCCGGGAGATGACGGTCTTGGGCTGGTTTCCGAATTCGAACCACTTATGCTCAATGATCCGGGTCCAGGGGGTCTCCCGGTCGGTATAATTCACCGCGGCGTTGCCCTGGAAATTGGGCATATCCAGCACCTCCGTCTCAAACCGGACGGAGCGGTACTCCAGGGCCCCCAGGGTGTAGCCAAAGTAGGCGTCGATGGGGCCGGTGTAGATCACCTTCTCCGCCAGGGCATCCAGACGGGCCTTATCCTGGAGGTAATCCACCCCCAGCTCCACGGGGATTCCCTCCAGCATCCGCTCCACCATCTTGGTGTAGCCGCCCATGGGAATGCCCTGGTAGAGGGCGTTGAAATAGTTGTTATCGAAGGTCAGGCGCACAGGCAGGCGCTTGATGATGAAGGCGGGGAGGTCCTTGCAGTCCCGGCCCCACTGCTTCTCGGTGTAGCCCTTCACCAGCTTCTCGAAAATATCCCGGCCCACCAGGGAAATGGCCTGTTCCTCCAGATTCCGGGGCTCCCCCTGGATCTCGGCACGCTGCTGGTCGATCTTCTCCTGCGCCTGCTGGGGTGTGACAACGCCCCACATCTTGTTGAAGGTGTACATATTGAAGGGCATGGAATAAAGCTCGCCCTTGTAGTTGGCCACGGGAGAATTGGTGAAGCGGTTGAATTCCGCGAATCGGTTCACATAATTCCAGACTTCCTTGTTGTTGGTGTGGAAAATATGGGCACCGTAGATGTGGACATTGATGCCCTCCACCTCCTTGGTGTAGACATTACCGGCCACATGGTCCCGCTTGTCGATGACCAGCACCTTCTTGCCCGCATCCACAGCCTGGCGGGCGAACACCGCACCAAACAGGCCGGCACCCACCACCAAATAATCGTATTTCATGGAAAAAACTCCTTTTCTCGTGGTTACGCCTTCCCGGGGAAGAGCTTTTCAATGGCGCACCGGGCAGATTCCTGCTCCGCCCGCTTCTTGCTGCGGCCGGTGCCGCTGCCCACGACGGTACCGTTGAGGCTGACCTCCACGGTGAAGCTCTTGTCGTGATCCGGGCCGGACTGGCCCACCAGGGTATAGGTGAGCACCTGATTTTTCTTCTGCTGCACCAGTTCCTGGAGCATCGTCTTGTAGTCGGCATTACGCAGCTTGGTCTCCGGCACATTGGTCAGAATGAAGCGCTGGATAAAGCCCAGAGCCGCCGTCAGCCCGCCATCCAGGAAAGTCGCGGCAATGACGGATTCCACCGCATCCGCCAGGATGGACTCCCGGCTCCGGCCGCCGCCTTGCTCCTCGCCATGGCCCAGGAGCAGATGCTGGCCCAGGCCGATCTTATTGGCCACCAGGGCCAGGGTCTTTTCGCAGACCATATCCGCCCGCATCCGGGTCAGCTCCCCCTCCGGGCGGTTGGGGTAGTTGCGGTAGAGATACTCCGCCACCAGCATACCCAGAATGGAATCCCCCAGGAATTCCAGCCGCTCATTGCTCTTCAGGCTGTCATGCCAGCGCTCGTTGGCATAGGAGGAATGGGTCAGGGCGTTCTGGAGCAGGGTGATATTCTTGAAGCGATAGCCAATGGCCGTTTCCAAATCCTTAATCATGGGCCTTCTCCTTCACCTGCGCCAGCTGGGCCTCCAGCTCCCCGGTGAAATCTCCCTGGGCCGCATCCATGGCCTGCTTCACCGCATTGCGGAAGGCCCGGGCATCGGAGGAACCGTGGGCCTTGATCACCGGCTTTTTGATCCCCAGGAACTGGGTGCCGCCGATCTCCCGATAGTCCAGCATCTTGGCGATATCCTGGGCGCCGGAGCGGCAGAGCAGGTAGCCGATCTTGCTGAACAGGTTCTTCTTGAACATTTTCTTCATCATGCTGCCCATGAAGTAGGCGGTGCCCTCAATGGTTTTCAGCAGCACATTGCCGCTGAAACCGTCGCAGACCACCACATCCACCGTGCCCATGAGCACCTCCCGGCCTTCCACATTGCCGATGAAGTGGATCAGCCCGTCGGCATCCGCCTGTTTCAGCAGACCATAGGCATCCTTCTGCAGTTGGGTGCCCTTGCTGTCCTCGGTGCCGATGTTCAGCAGGCCCACCCGGGGGGTGGCAATGCCCAGGTTCTTCCGGGCGTGGAGGGAACCGATCAGGGCAAACTGGAGCAGGAACTCCGGGGTACACTCGGCATTGGCGCCGCAGTCCACGATGACGGTCTTTCCCCCGGCCTTATTGGGCATGGAGGGGCCCATTGCCGCCCGGCGAATGCCCTTGACCCGCTTGACCAGCAGGGTCGCTCCGGTGAGGAGCGCACCGGTGGAACCGGCGGAGACGAAGGCATCTCCCTGGCCGTCTGCCAGGAGCTTCAAACCGATGACCATGGAGGAATTCTTCCGCTTGTGGAGCAGAGCCGCCGGGTCATCGTGCATATCCACCACATCGTCGGCATTGGCGATCTCCACCCCATTGGGCAGGTCATTGATGCCGTTTTCCCGCATGGTTTTCAGGATCTCCTCGCCCCGGCCCACCAGGGTGATCTGGGCTCCAAAATCCTTTGCCGCCTGGATGGCACCCAGAACGGGAGCCTCCGGGGCACGGTCGCCGCCCATGGCGTCCAAAATGATTTTCATCGCCGCACCTCTTTCTTTATACGCCGCTGGCCTTCAGCTCGTCGATCACCGCCAGGGACCGGTTGGCAATGGCCAGGTTTTTCTCTGCTTTTTTTCGGATCCGCTGGGGCAGCGGATCAATAATGCTGAAATTGATATTCATAGGCTGGAAATTCTCAATGGAGCCGTCGCTGATGTACAGGCCCAGGGCACCGATGGCGGTGGTCCGGGGGAAGTCGGGAATGGGACGATCCTGGACCTTGGCCGCCATGGCCACCGCCGCCAGGAAACCGGAGGCGGCGCTCTCCACATACCCTTCCACGCCGGTCATCTGCCCGGCGAAGGCAACCAGGGGGTTGCGCCGGTCGGCATAGTACCGATCCAGGAGCCGGGGGCTCTGGAGGAAGGTATTCTGATGCATCACACCATAGCGGACGAATTCCGCGTCGTGGAGGGCGGGGATCATGGAAAACACCCGCTTCTGCTCACCGAATTTCAGGTGGGTCTGGAAGCCCACCAGATTATACACCGTTTTCGCCGCATTGTCCTGACGAAGCTGGACAACGGCATAGGGCTCCCGGCCGGTTTTGGGATCTGTCAGACCCACGGGCTTCAGGGGGCCATAGCGCAGGGTATCAAAGCCCCGGCGGGCCATGACCTCCACGGGCATACAGCCCTCGAACACATTCCGGTCCTCGAAGCCGTGGACGGGTGCCTCCTCCGCTGCCACCAACTCCCGGATAAAGGCCTCGTACTGTTCCTTATCCATGGCGCAGTTGACATAATCCGGCGTTCCCCGGTCGTAACGACTCTGCCACCAGGCCAGGTCCATATCCACGGACTCCGCCGTCACCAGCGGGGCAGCGGCATCGAAGAAATGGAGATACTCCTGGCCAAAATATTCCCCGATGGCCTGGGAGAGAGCATCGCTGGTCAGAGGCCCTGTGGCAATGATCACCGGCCCCTCGGGAACCTGGGTGACCTCCCGGGCCACCACGGTGATATTGGGATGGCTGCGGAGCTTCTCCGTCACCAGAGCGGCAAAGCCCTGGCGATCCACGGCCAAGCAACCTCCGGCCTCCACCCGGGTCGCGTCGGCGCAGGCGATGATCAGGCTGTCCATCCGCCGCAGCTCCTCCTTGAGAAGGCCCACGGCATTTTCCAGCCGGTCACCCCGGAGGGAATTGGAGCAGACCAGCTCACCGAAATCATCGCTGTGGTGGGCGGGGGTCTTTTTCAGAGGCTTCATTTCCACCAGCTCCACGGAAATGCCCCGCTGGGCCAGCTGCCAGGCTGCTTCCGAGCCTGCCAGGCCGGCACCCACGACGGTCACTTTTTTCATGCCTGGTCCTCCTTTTTCTTGGTGGTTTTCTTCGCCGCAGGCTTCTTTGCGGCGGTTTTCTTCGTGGTCTTTTTCGCCGCGGCCTTCTTGGCCCCGGTTTTCTTCTCCGGCTGAGGTGCCTCCTGGGCATGGTTCTCCGCCGTCTCCCCCTGGGACTCCTCCTCCGTCTTTTTCTTGTAATAGCCCCGCTTGTCCTCGGGGAGGAAATTGACACAGGTCTCATTGACGCAGAAGGGCTTCATACGGCCCCGGCCGGACTTCTTGAACATGGTCTGGCCGCACTTGGGGCAATCCTCCGCCGTGGCCCCGGTTTTCTTCTCCGGCTGAGGTGCCTCCTGGGCATGGT
>CAYRYT010000086.1:0-6770 GCA_964428625.1 uncultured Oscillospiraceae bacterium
CCTCCGCCTCCACCATTGCCTTGAACTTTTCCACAAGTGCTGCGATGCCCTCCTCACCCAGGGTGGGGTTGATGATGTAGAGCACCTCATACTTACCGGTGATCTTAGCCATGTTGATTGCACCTCCTTATGGTCTTAGTGGCCCACGGACGCGCCGTGAGCAAAGAGTTGTCCGCCTTGGCAGACTGAATTATTATATGGGGAATTTCCCCGTTTGTCAAGGGATTTTTCAGAAAAATCTTTCCTTCTCCCGGGATTTTCTCCCGGATAACACGAACCCCCGGATGCCTTCCGGCCATCCGGGGGAGGATGCTTTCAGCTGATCTGCTTTGCCACCAGGACCAGCCGGCCGTTGGTCTGGGTGTACTCACAGGTGGACAGGCAGATGAGCTTGTCTCCGTACACCGCGTCCACGCCGGTGTCGTAGAAGGCCAGGCGCTTGCACTGGGCAACGAATTCATTGAACTCCGCCTCGTTCTCCGCCTCCACAAACCGGTGGTAGGCAAAGCCCTCTCCCAGGGTCGCGGTGGTCTTGAACACCGCCACCACCTCGTAGGTGTGGCGCTGGGTGATGGTATCGAAGGTGAAGGTCTTGCGGCTGAGCCAGTAGTCCTTATCCTTAAAATTGGACACATTGGCGAACATACTGCCGTCACGCATACAGTGGCCATACAGGGTCAGGTTATCCGAGGGGGCAAACACATCGCACACCTCCCGGACATAGACACAGCCCCGGGCATTGTCGTTCTTGTTGAAATCCCGCTTCAGGTAGAAATCCGGGCTGTCCGGTGTCTGCATAACGGGATAATCAATATTGGTATCGGGAATGGTGATCCATCCCACCAGGTCGGGGTTCATGAGGTACAGCTGGGCATACTCCGGCAGGATCTCCTGGCCGTCGGGGGTAAATACGCCGCTGCCCGCTTCGGTGGCATCGGGATTCTCCACCACAGATCCATCGGGATCGGTCTCAGGGGTAACGGCAGAGGGCTTATACTGATTCTTGATGTCCGACAGGCCGCTGTACAGGCTGTTCGTCTCCCGGGAATCCAGGAAATAGCTGCCAACGGAATACAGACTGACCAGGAAAACGGCGGCAAACACCACCAGAAGGATGTAATAGATCACCTTTTTCACGCGGGGTTCCTCCTTGCGGGTATATATCGTTACTATGATACCTTCTTTTTCCCGGAAAGTAAAGAGAAAAGAAAAAAATTCATAATTCCGGGAGGTCAACAGGCGGCCTCCCTCCGGAAGCCGCCCAACATATTCAGTGTAGCACAAACCGGCCCGCCCTGTCCATTCTCATTTTCACCGATTTTCCCCCTTTTTTCTTATGGAATATCCCATCTTGCAAATATTCCCGGCGGGGTGTAAGATAAAGACACCAAGAAGGAGTAAGTCCAATGTACTAAGGAAAACCCATTCCGAAGAAAGTAGAGGTTACGCAAATGACAGAACCTGACAACTTCATGAAGTGACCCTCGATCCGTTGTCATGAGCCGGCAGCCGATCGAGGGTCATTTCTTTTTTCCCGGGCAACAAAAAAGAACCCCCTCTTGCCGGTCGGAAAGAGGGGGTTTTGGAGCAGGGTACGGGAGTCGAACCCGCCTAGTCTGCTTGGGAAGCAGAAATTCTACCGATGAACTAACCCTGCGTTGTTCACGCGGACTATTATAGCAGATTGTTTTGGAAATTTCAACACCTTTTTGTCGAAGTTATTTTTCAATTCCCTGGCGTTCCAGCAGCTCCACCACCGTCTGGCCCCGCTGGGTCAGCGCCATGGAGCCCCGGAGGGGCCAGGCATCATAGCCGCTGTAGGAAAAGCCTCCCAGCGGTGCATCATAATCCAGGGTAATCAGCCGCTTTTTCTCCAGGCACTGAAGGATCCGGGTCGCCGTCTCCCGGTCAAACCGGTCGTCCTCCAGGTACACCGGTTCCAGATCCGACGCCTTCCGGGCCACAGGCAGGAAGGGGATCTGGGCCAGGGTCAGCAGCACCTGGATCTCCGCCTCCGTCAGGGTCAGGCTGCCGCAGCCGCCACAGCTGGCACAACCGCCGCAGGCGGCACAGTTTCCGTCACAATGGGCCATATGCTTCCTCCATTTCCCGCCAAATATCCCGCTCTACCACCCGATAGGCAGGGTGATACAGCGTTCGGTAGATCTCACTGTGGGATACCATGGGATACCCTGCCTGGGCGTAAGCATCCAAATAGGCATCCACATCCTCCACAGAAAAGGGGATCTCCTCTGCCGCGGCTAGCCGGGGCAGCACCGTCAACGCCTGGGCAAACGCCTCCCGGGAGCCCCGGGGCACCTGGGCAGTGGCATAGAACGCCTGCCATAGATCTTCCATCCCCCGTTCCGTCAGACCTGCCAGATGAACCCGGACAAGGCCACCGCCAATGTCCTCCGAAAAGACCTGGTTAGACCGCTCTTGGGCCTCCCACTCCCGGCGAAGGTATTCCTTTGCCCGCTCCGGATCCCGGAGCAAATGTCCCGGGCCGAACTCCCGCTGGTACAGTAACTTTCCCCAGTCCTGGAGCGTCATCCGGGGATACCGGTCCCGGTGGGCCAGCAGAATCTCCCATTTCCGATCCATAGCGTCTCCCCCCTTTTTCGTTAGTATACCACAAAAGACTTCCCCGGCCAAGTCTTTTTCCGGGAAAACCGCCGGGAAGGCACCAAAGAAAAAGCCACCCGCCGGAGGGCGGGCACCTCACGGGCCGTATCGGCTCCCAACGCGCAACGGGGAAGCCCTTTCAGGCTTCCCCGCCCCTCCTTGCCCAGTCCCGCAGCAAAGGCACCCCGGAGGATGCCTCTGCCGTGTAAGGGGGAAACGGTAAGGAGGTAAATTAGCAGTGTTTCTTGCGCTGATCGGCAATGGCCAGGACCATCCAGGCAGCGGCAGCCAGAGAAGCGATCAATGCAGCCAGCATCATGGGCTGGAAGGTATCGCCGGTGCTGGGGCTGGTGGAAATGGGATTCCACTTGGCGGTGATGGTCATATCCCGGGTCACCACGGTATCCTCAGTGACCTTCTCGCCCTGGTCGTCGAACCAGCCGGCGAAGGTGTAGCCTTCCCGGGTGACGGTGGGCAGCTGGCCCAGCTTCTCGCCACGGTTGTAGGTCTTGGAGGAGGTGTTGCCGCAGCCATCATCCAGGGTCACGGTGACGGTGTTAGCGAGCCAGCGGGCAGTGAAGGTGGTATCCCGATCCCAGGTATACAGGGTCTCGGCAGTGACTTCCTTGCCGCTCTCGTCGAACCAACCGGTGAAGGTGTAGCCGTCCTTGACAGGCACGGGCAGCTCGCCGACAGCCTGGTCGAAGGTGACAGAGATGGTGGTCTTTTCGATTCCGTCGTCCAGGGTCAGGGTGTAGGTGTTGGCCTCCCAGGCGGCGGTCAGGGTGATGTCAGCCTCGGCGGTGAATACCGTCTCAGCGGTGTACTCGGTACCCTGAGCATCGAACCAACCCAGGAAGGTGTAGCCGGTGCGCTGGGCCTTGGGCAGGGTGCCCAAGGGAGCGTCCTTCTCCACATACACAGCGGCGGGATCCACGGTGCCGCCGGCGGCATCCAGGGTGATGGTGAATGCGTACTGAGACCAGCGGGCGGTGAAGGTGCTGTCATGGCCGATGCGGTACTCGGTGTCGGGCATGACCTTCTCGCCGTTCTCGTCGAACCAGCCCAGGAAGGTGTAGCCTTCACGGCTTGCCTCGGGCAGCTGGCCGATCTCCTTGCCGTAGGTCACGGTGATGGACTCGCCATCCACAGTGCCGCCTGCGGCATCCAGGGTCACGGTGTAGGTGTTGGCGCTCCACAGCGCGTAGAGGGTGATATCGCTGTCCATGGTGTAGATGGTCTCGTCGGTGTAGACAGTGCCGTTCTCATCGGCCCAGCCCTGGAAGGTGTAGCCCTCCCGGGTAGCCTCGGGCAGCTTGCCGAAGGCAGTGCCGAAGGTAACGGTCATGCTCTCCACATCCACGCTGCCGCCACGGGCATCGAAGGACACAGTGTAGTCATTGACCTGCCAGGTAGCGGTGTAGACCGCATGGCCGGTAATGACCTCGGCAACCTCGGGAGTCCAGCCGGTGAAGGTGTAGCCCTTCCGGGTGGGGGTACCACGGAACTCGGGAGTTGCCTTGTCAACCTCAGCGGCGAACCACTGATCGGCAAAGACGGTTTCGTCTTCCACGCCGTCGGTGTAGGTAACGGTGTAGCTCAGGGTGGAGTCGATGGCCAGGCCGCGCAGCTCCTTGCCCTCTGCCAGCGTGTCAATGAACTGGGCCTTGCCCTCCAGATCCAGGGAGTAAATCCGGTTCATACCATCGGTGATGTACAGCAGGCCGGTGGACGCATCGTAGTCCATCTCGGTGACATCCTTGCCCACATTCACATCGAAGCCCTTGGCAACCACGGTGCGGTCGCTCAGGTACTTGTCGCTGTAGCGGATGAGCATGGGCTGAGGCACCAGCTCATAGCTGGTGGCGGCGATGTAAACCGCACCATCCACCACGGCCACGCCGGCCATGGTCGCGTACTCGGTATCCATCACATAAGCCGCCTGGGGAATGTACTGGCCGTCGGCCTTGCTCAGGTCATAGGTGAACAGGTAGAAGCCACCAACGATATACAGCAGGTTGCTTTCCTTATCGTAGGCCATGTCCACACAGCCGCTCCAGCACTGGCTGCAAGCACCCAGGGCCACGCTCTGGCCGGTGACATAGTCGAAGCGATAGATGAAGGGGTAGGAACCGCCATCCACTGCGTAGTACAGGCAGTTATCGCCATAGGCCAGGCCCAGAACCTTGCCGGCGCCAGGGAAGTCGGTGACGACGGTGGTGGTCTCATAGGGCAGCTGGGGGTTGAAGGCGATGAGCTTGTCGCCATCGGGGGTCACCGTGTAGGCCATGGAGGCAGCGCTGCTGTTATCCAGCACGGTCACGGTGCAGACGGTGGAAATACCGTTGCCTGTGGTAATGGTGACGGTGGTCTGGCCCACGGAAACGCCGGTGAGCACGCCCTCGTCACTGACGGTGGCAATGGCGGGATCGGCGACGGTGTAGGTCAGGCTCTTGTCGGTGGCATTGGCGGGACGGGTCTTGGCATTCAGGGCCACGGAGCTGCCAACGCCCAGACGGAAGGAATCCTTGGCAATGTTGATGCCCACGGGAGCGATCTGGGGCAGTTCGTCCGCTTCGGGACGCAGGCACAGCAGACCCAGGAACACATCACCATACTTGATGGAGGAGCCCACACGGGTGTAGAGGCTGATGCCGCCCAAGCTGTAGCAGGCGGGGGTCTCCTCACCCAGCTGGATCAGGTACATACCGCTGGAATGCTTGTATTCCTTGCTGGATGCGGTTGCGTTGAGGTACAGACGATTGGTGCCGTAGTCGTAGGTCATCTGGGAGTTGTACTGGACTTCACCATAGTAAGTTCCGGCGGTGTAGATCTGGGCACCGGGGATGGTGATGACCTCGGTCAGCTCGCCAGTGGTCTTGTCCAGGGTGTAGAGGACAGCGTCGGTGTCAATGCTGGCAGAACCGGCGGCGTACAGGGTGCCGTCCTTATCCGCAGCCAGAGCGAAGACCTTCTTGTTCATGTCCAGCTCTGCGATGGTGGTCAGCTTACCGGTGTTCAGATCCACGGTAACCAGCTGACCGGGCTGCTCCATGCTGGTCCAGGTGCTGTAGTTGTAGGTCACGGGCATGGTCAGGGCATAAACCGTACCGGTGGTATAGTCCACGGCCATGGCAGAGACCTGCTCATAGCTATAATCCAGGCCGCAGTCGCCGATGACGGAGAAGGCGGTGGTGTTGTCGGGATCGATGCACAGGAGCTTGCCCTCATTATTGAAGCCATAGTAGCTGCCATCGAAGTAGACACCGCAGCGCAGGGACAGAATGCTGATCATGCTGTTGCCGGCACTGGCGTGGCGCAGATCATAGTCGTTCATGGAGATCCAGAAGTCATAGTACATGGTGCCGTCTCGATCGTCGCACAGGAACGCATCGATTCTGCCGGCGGACTCCAGGACGACCACATCCACGGAAGCGGAGATGGGTTCACCGGAAGCGGTGTTCTTAGAAATGGTTGCGGTGACAGTCGCGCTGCCCACGCCGGTGAAGGTCAGCTTGCCGAACTGATCCACAGTAACCACGCTCTCATCACTGGAAGTCCAGACCTTCACCTGGGTGGAGGGACGGTTGGGGGTCGTGGAAGTGGTCAGCTGGAGTTCGCCGCCCACCAGGCCGGTAACGCTGTCGCCGTTGGTGATGGTCAGGCTCTCCACGGGTATGTACTTGGTCTCAGGCTCTTCCTCGGGGATGGTGAACATAACGGTCTGTTCCACACCCTGCTTGGAGGAGACATTGCCCAGCTTCATCACATCGGCTTCCAGTGCGCCAGACCACTCGTTGGCACCCAGGGTAACCAGATACAGGCTGGAGAGACCGGAGGCCATACAGGGGTTCCAGTAGATGTTGCCGGTGTTGTAGTCGTACATCATGGATGCGTAGTACCAGCTGTCCGCATCATCGGGCAGAGCGCCCAGGCGATGGGTCTCCAGGGTATCGGCATCCACGGAGAACAGCTCACCGTACATGGAGGAGATGATGATGGTGCCGTCGGCGGTGACAGTCATGGCGGGTGCGATAGCGGGGCCGCCGATGTCGCCGGAGAAGGTGCCCAGAGGATCGATGGCGCCGGTCTCCAGATCCAGGATGGCCAGGCCGCCGTAGGTCAGATCCACAGCGTACATACGG
>CAYRYT010000087.1:0-6752 GCA_964428625.1 uncultured Oscillospiraceae bacterium
ACCACGTTTTCATTCATCCTGGTGCAAGAATGTAATGCTGCATGAAGTTTTATGCTTTTATGCAGTCTTAATCGTCATAGATCTGCTGGTTGCCGTGGATGGCGGCGGCCAGGTAATAGTTGCTCCAGTTCTTGGCCCCTTCCTTATCCCGGTTCAGCAGATGCCGGTACAGCTCCTCCACATTGCTGTGGAGGGCAGCGACCCCGTATTTTTTGCAGAAGCGGATCCACAGTGCCTGGCAGGGCACCCGAAAGGAGGTGTAGATCAGGGGCAGGATATGGTTTCCTCCCATGAGGGTCATTTCATGGTGGAAAGCGAAGGCTGTCTCTGCCGCCTGGGTGGGCGTGGGATTCCGGCCCAGGTCATCCACAAACCGACCCAGCTGGGCCAATTCCCGATCGCTGGCATTTTCGATGCACCGGGACAGGGTCATCTGCTCCAGACCCCAGCGCACCTCCAGAATGGAGCGGATCTCCTCCCGGGCCAGGGTGCCGCCGTGATAGTCCATAATGGCCATGAGGGTCTCCATACTGCCGGTGCGGCGATAGTCCGCCACAAAGGCACCCTGCCGGGGCACCATTTCCAGAAATCCCTGGCGGGCCAGCTCCCCGATGCCCCCATTGACAACCGCCCGGGAGACACCCGTCTGCTGGCACAGTTCCCGCTCGGAGGGAAGTTTCTGACCTTTGGCAAGCTCCCCGGAGAGAATCATCCCCTGGAGTTTCTGGATAAAAAGTTCCTTCAGACTGGGGGCATACAACGGCTCAAAATCCATAGGCTTCTCCTTTCCCGTGTTCTGGACATACCAGATACCACAGAAAAAGTTTACCATTTATTTTGTCAAAAAACAAGGGGCTTATTTGGGGTAAAACATAGAATTTATCCGGGGTTATTGACATTATTTCCCCACCGCTGTAAACTGGAATCGATAGAAGAATACTGGTATGACCAGAGAGGAGTGTTGCATTTGCAGAAGGTAAGGATCCTGGAGATCAAACAGAGCGTCTTCGCCAACAATGACGCCCAGGCGGCGAAGCTCCGGGGCGAGCTGAAGGAAAAGGGCATCTATTTGCTCAATCTCATGTCCTCCCCCGGCTCCGGCAAAACCACCACCCTGACCCGGCTGATCGAGGCACTGCTACCGTCCCTGAATATCGCCGTGATGGAAGCGGACATCGACTCCGATGTGGATGCCCGGACCATTGCCGCCACCGGAGCCAGGGCCATTCAACTCCACACCGGGGGTATGTGCCACCTGGACGCGGGGATGACCCGCCAGGGGCTGGAAGGGCTGTAAACGGAGGATCTGGATCTGGTGGTTCTGGAAAATGTGGGCAACCTGGTGTGCCCGGCGGAATTCGACACCGGCGCGGTGAAGAACATGGCCATTCTCTCCGTACCGGAGGGCCATGACAAGCCCCTGAAATATCCCCTGATGTTCCAGGTCTGTGATGTGGTGCTCATCAACAAAATGGATGTGGCACCCTATTTTGACTTTGACCTGGAAACCTGCGCCGCATATATCCATATGCGCAACCCCAAGGCAAACATATTCCCCATCAGTGCCAAAACCGGCGAAGGCTGCCAAGCCGTGGCGGATTGGCTCCGGGGAGAAATTCGGAACTGGAAGGAAGGAGAATGACCATGGCAGATCACCTGGCGGGGTTCTATCCCCCATTCGTGGAGACTGAGGAGCCCAGACCTGTCATCCTGCAACTGGGCAAGATGATCACCAACCGCATCGCCGTGAAGCTGGGGATGCAGAAGCTGACAAAATACGACCCGGAATACTGGGGCCTGGCCCTGCTGCTTACCGATGAGCAGGCGCAGCTTGCCCTGAAAATGGGTGTTCGTCAGCCAAAGACCTTGGAACAGCTGAAAAAACTCACCGGCAAGGACGAGGCTACCCTGGAAGCCCTTTTGGCGGATATGTCCTTCAGCGGCATTTTGGAGTACAACTGGGAAAACCCCACCCGAACCAAGCAGTGGGTACTGCCCATGTTCGTTCCCGGCAGTGCGGAATTCACCAATATGAACGACACCATCCTGAAAAAGTACCCGGAGATGGGCCGCTTTTTCGAGCGGATGAGCCGCCTGCCTCTAGAAAAGGTTACACCCATGGTGCCCCCGGGCGGTGCAGGAATCGGTATGCATGTAATTCCCGTGGAAAAGCCATTGAGACGGAGAATCAGTCCATTTCCGTGGAGCACATCTCTCACTGGCTGGATAAATACGAAGGAAAGTACGCCGCCTCCCCCTGCTCCTGCCGAAAGTCCCGCCAGACTTTCGACGAAGGCTGTGCCGACGACCCGGAGGGCTGGTGCGTAGCCGTGGGTGACATGGCCGACTATGTGGTAGAGACGGGCAAGGGTGGCCGCTACATCACCAAGGCGGAAGCCCTGGAAATCTTCCGCCAGGCGGAGGAAAACGGCTTCGTCCACCAAATCACCAACATCGACGGCGAGAATAAGATCTTCGCTATCTGCAACTGCAATGTAAATGTCTGCTATGCCCTACGGACCAGCCAGCTGTTCAACACCCCCAATCTATCCCGCAGTGCCTATGTGGCCCGGGTGGAGACAGCGGACTGCGTTGCCTGCGGCAAATGCGTGGAGGTCTGCTCCGCCGGTGCGGTAAGGCTGGGCCAGAAGCTCTGCGACCGGGAGGGGAAGGCCATCACCTATCCCAAGCACCCCCTGCCCAGTGAGCAGAAGTGGGGCCCTCATATGTGGGACGAGGACTATCGGGATAACAACCGCATCAATTGCTACGACACCGGCACCGCCCCCTGCAAAACCGCCTGCCCTGCCCATATTGCCGTCCAGGGCTACCTGAAGCTGGCAGCCCAGGGGCGGTATACCGAGGCGCTGGCACTGATCAAAAAGGACAACCCCCTGCCCGCCATCTGCGGCCGGATCTGCAACCGCCGCTGTGAGGATGCCTGCACCCGGGGCACCATTGACCAGGCCATTGCCATTGACGAGGTGAAGAAGTTCATCGCCCAGCAGGATCTCAACGCCAAGAACCGCTTCATTCCCCAGAAGGTGGTTCCCTCCCTGGAGGGTAGCTTCTCCCAGAAAGTTGCCATCATCGGTGCCGGTCCCGCCGGCCTGAGCTGTGCTTATTTCCTGGCAGAAAAGGGATATTCCCCCGTTATTTTCGAGAAGAACGAAAAGCCCGGCGGTATGCTCCGCTATGGCATTCCCAGCTTCAAGCTGGAAAAAGATGTGATCGACGCGGAAATCGCCATTATCCAGGCCATGGGCGTGGAGATCCGCTGCGGAATTGAGGTTGGCAGGGATATCTCCCTGGACGAACTGCGCGCCCAGGGTTTTCAGGCCTTCTACATTGCCATCGGCTGTCAGGGCGGCAGGAAAGCCGGCATTCCCGGAGAGGACGGTCCCGGCGTCATGACCGCTGTGGAATTCCTGCGGTGTGTTGCCATGGATGAAAGCTATCCCGTCACCGGCAAAACTGTGGTGGTCGGCGGCGGCAATGTGGCCATCGATGTGGCCCGAACCGCCACCCGCTGCGGTGCGGACACTGTGGAACTGTTCTGCCTGGAACCCCGGGAGAAAATGCCCGCCTCCCAGGAGGAGATCCAGGAGGCCGAGGAGGAGGGCATCTCCATCCACTGCGGCTGGGGTCCCAAGGAGATCCTCCGGGACAGCGGAAAGGTCACTGGCATTGTCTTCCGGCGTTGCATCCGGGTTTGGGACGAAACCGGCCGATTTGCTCCCGCCTATGACGATGCGGATACCAAAACCATCCCCTGCGACCGTGTATTCCTGTCCATCGGTCAGCAGATCCTTTGGGGCGGCCTTCTGTCCGGATCCCAGGTAGTCCTGGGCCGAGGCAATGGTGCCGTTGCGGACCCCGTAACCTACCAGACCGGTCAGCCCGACATCTTTGTGGGTGGCGATGTGTACACCGGCCCTAAATTCGCCATCGATGCCATTGCGGCAGGCCGGGAGGGTGCCATTTCTATCCACCGCTTTGTCCAGCCCCATTCCAGCCTGACCATTGGCCGGAACCGTCGTGCGTTCGTGGCCCTGGATAAGGACAATATTCGCCTTTCCGGCTATGACAGCGGCTCCCGCCAGATCCCCGGCACCCGCAAGGACCCGGCGGGCAAAAAATCCTTCCGGGATACCAAGCTCCCCTTCACGGAAGCACAGGTCAAGGCTGAGACGGCCCGGTGCCTGGGCTGCGGTGCCTCCGTGGTGGACCCCAATAAGTGCATCGGTTGTGGCGTATGTACCACCAAATGCGCCTTCGGAGCCATCCGGCTCCACCGGGAACGGCCGGAATGCTCCACCATGCTCCCCAGTGAGAAGAAGCTGCCCTATGTCCTGGGCAACGGCGCCAAGCAGGCCCTGAAGCTCACCTTCTCCCGGAAGCAGGACAGCTGATATGCACGAGCTGGGCGTTGTATTCCACATCATGGACTCCCTGGAAACGGTAGCCAGGGAGAACCAGGTGACCCATATCGAAGGGGTCACCGTGGAAGTGGGAGAGGTCTCCACCGTGATCCCCCACTACCTCACCGACTGCTGGGAATGAGCCATCCGGAAGCGGCCGCTTCTGGCCGGCTGCCAACTCCATGTGGAGGTGCTCCCCGCCGTCACCTACTGTGAAGGCTGCTGTCAGGAATACCCCACAGTGGCCCACGGCCGAATATGCCCCCATTGCGGCAGCGAAAAAACCTGGCTTTTGCGGGGAAATGAACTCAATATCAAAGAAGTTGCGGTTATTTAAGGAGGAACGGATATGTTATTCCAGATCTACGGCGAAACTTCCCTTTATCAGCTCCTGGGCTGGCTGATGGTCTTTCTGGGCCTGATCCTGGCCAACGAATTTGCCCGGCGAACCAAGTGGGGCGGCATTGCCTGCTTCCTGGTGCTCCCCGGTGTGTTGACCATCTACTTCATCGCCATTTATGTGGGTGCCGCCCTGGGTATGCCCTGGGCCCTGGAAAATCCCACCTATCTGTACATGAACAGTTGGTTCCACTATGCTAAGCTCTACGCTGCCACGGCCGGCTGCATCGGCTTTATGATGCTCAAGTATAAGTGGAGCATCGGCAAGACAGAGTGGTTCAAGGTGTTCCCCTTCGCCATTGTGGCAGCCAACATTCTCATTGCCGTGGCCAGCGATTTCGAATCCGCTATCAAGGGCACCCTGGCCCTGGCGGAATACGGCGACCGGTGGTGGCTGTCCAGCGAAAATGTCTGGCTCTATGGCGGCTGGTGGAACTGGCTCAACGGCATTGCCGGTATCCTGAACATTTTCTGCATGACCGGCTGGTGGGGAATCTACGCCTCCAAGGACAAGCAGGATATGCTCTGGCCGGATATGACCTGGCTGTACATCCTGGCCTATGATGTGTGGAATTTCCAGTACACCTACCTGAACCTGCCCACCCATGCCTGGTACTGCGGTCTGGCACTGCTGCTGGCCCCTACCGTTGCCAACGCCCTTTGGAACAAGGGCGGCTGGATCCAAAACCGGGCCAACACCCTGGCCCTGTGGTGTATGTTCGCCCAGGTATTCCCCCTGTTCCAGGATGCCAGCGTATTTACCACTATCCCCGTGCTCTATGCCGACGGCTTTATGACCGCCGCATCCCGGCCGGAGCTGGTCGATCCCGTGCCCCAGGGTGTGATTTCCATTCTGTCCCTGGCCATCAATGCCCTGGCACTGGCGCTGATCGTAAAGCGTGCCCATGCCCAGAAAAAGAACCCCTACAAGCAGGAGATCTTCACCGACACCCAGGACTTCCAGCAGGCCCTGGCCCGGGCGGAGAACACCTGACCAATACAATCGTTTCCAAAATGAGAATGCCCCTGGACAAACCAGGGGCATTCATCATCCTACCCACCAAACTGGTTTGCCGGGTAGGATGTTATGCGTTATATTGTATTCCTCCCCGAAATATGCTATACTATTTTTATCAAATAATGGCGAGACATATCTGCAAGGCTGGTTCATAGGCTCTATCATGCGGATCATGTCGCTTTCCATTTTGGGAGGTAACCGTATGCTAAAAATCTTTCTGACAGGCGACAACCACATTGGCCTGAAATATGCCAATCATCCCCAGCGGGAGGATCTTCAAGCCCTTCGCATTTCCGCATTCGAAGCCATGGTTGGCTGCGCAAACCAGGAAGGCTGCGACCTGTTTGTCATTGCGGGAGATCTGTTCGAGCGGATCCGGGGCATCGCCAAGCGGGATATCAAGGCGCTTGTGAATATCCTGACCCGGTTCCATGGCACCGTTGCGATTCTGCCGGGCAACCATGACTATTATGGCCCGGATGTGCCGGTGTGGCAGGATGTCCGGGCCGCCATGGCCGATGCGGACAACATACTCCTGCTGACGGAGTTTGTGCCCTGTCCCCTGACCCTGGGGGAGAAACAGGTTGTCCTGTACCCGGCGCTGTGCCAATCCCTCCATTCTGCCCCCGGGGAAAACAATCTGGGCTGGATCCGGGAAACGGAGATCCCTCAGGATGGTGCCTGGCACATCGGCATTGCCCATGGCGCCGTGGATGGGGAAACCATCGACCGGGAGGGGGCTTATTTTAAGATGACCCGGGCCGAGCTGGAATCCATTGCCGTAGATGCCTGGCTCATTGGCCACACCCACGTGCCTTTCCCCAGAGACTTGGGGGAGGACTATCGCCCCGAGGGAAAAATCTTCAATGCGGGCACCCATGTCCAGACCGATGTGAACTGCGCAACGGAAGGCC
>CAYRYT010000088.1:0-6743 GCA_964428625.1 uncultured Oscillospiraceae bacterium
GTTTCCGACTTCAAGATGGTTGACTGTGCCATCCATATTACATTTCACCCTTGCCATTGTACCCTCGGTCGGGAACTGATAGCAGGGGCCAAGCCGACAATCACGGCACAGATATTAGATACAGTTTCCATATTCGTACCTCTTTCCATTATTTTCTAACCAGCTTGGGCTGGGTTAGTTCGCCTTCTTCCTCGAAATACCCATTTCTTCCTCATACTCCCACATTCTGCGATAGAATGTGTTTCTGCTCACGCCCAAACGCTTGATAGCATGGGACGTGGTGATTTCGTTCTTGTACCATGCGGTATGGACTTCTTTCAGCGTTTCTTCACTGATCGGGATAGGCTGTCTGCCCTTGTACTTGCCAGCGGCCTTTGCAGCGGCAATGCCCTCTTTCTGTCTTTGCAGGACTTGATCTCTTTCCAGCTCTGCCATAGCACCAAATACCGTCAACATGAACCTGCCCTGCGGAGTGGTGGTGTCGATGTTCTCTTTTTGGGAAACAAAACCGACATTTTTCTCTTTCAAGTCCTCTACCAGATTAAGCAGGTCTTTTGCGCTTCTGGCAAATCGGCTGATACTTTCAACGATAACAACATCGCCCTCACGGACAAAATTCATCATCGCTTCGAGCTGCGGTCTGCCAGCACGGCTCTTTCCGCTTGCCTTTTCGATATAAACACGCTCTACACCAAGCTGTTCCATCAAAATTTCCTGACGGATTGTATTCTGATCTTCGGTAGACACTCTTACATATCCAACTTTCATAACGCCCATTTCCTTTCGGTTGACTTTACTATACTATACCACGCAATACATTCTGTGTCGATATAAATTATACCCAAAATATCATACCCATTTATGTTTGCCTTGGTAAGGGGAGCTGTCATGCGAAGCATGACTGAGGGGATTGAAGCCCGGATTCCGTAAAATGTCGGTCGGTTCCACCAGGCCCAGGTAGGGGCCGATTCGTAATCGGCCCGCATAGTAACGATATTTGAGCGTCCCCGCCGAGCCGAAAAGGCCCAATAAAATGGCTCCCCTTAGTAAGGGGAGCTGTCGGCCGAGCAGGCCGACTGAGGGGATTGAGGGTTGGATATTTGCAAAGGCGCGGCCCCTGGCCGCGACGGGCCGATTTAAGAATCGGCCCCTACACCGGTGCGTCCCATTCATCCGACTGCTGGGGAAATCGATAGCTTCAACCCCCTCCGTCACGGCATTCGCCGTGCCACCTCCCCCTACCAGGGGGAGGCTTTGCAAACTGATTGGAAATCGGCTGCGGGGATATCACAACTGATCCAAATTCCAGGTAAAGGGTGCCAGGCAATGCTCCAGGAACCAGTCCAGCTCCGGCAGGGCCATGGCCTTCATGGCCTCCCAGGTCTGGGCGGCGGCGGAATCGAATTCCGTATTCCCCGCCTTCTGCTCCTCCAGGCACTTGATATGGGCCGACAGCTTATCCGCCGCCTTCACAATGGGGTTGACCTGGGGATCATCCTCCAAAACCGGGTGGGCATAGCAGTCCCGCAGTTTCCCCGGAAGCATATCCAGCAGCCGGTTCCCCGCCACCCGCTCCACTGCCTTGTAGGCTTCCTTGATCTCGGGATTGTAATACTTGATCGGCGTGGGCAGATCCCCCGTGAGGATCTCCGACGCATCGTGATACAGCGCCGCCACAGCGCAGCGATCCGGGTCCGGGCCGGGCATGCCCAGGATCTCCCGTCGGATCAGGGCCAGGCCATGGGCCAGCACCGCTGTCTGGAAGGAGTGCTCCGCCAGATTCTCAGAGAAACTGTTGCGCATCAGGCCCCAGCGGGTGATGTATCGGGTCCGGCCCAACAGGGCGTAAAATTCATTGGCCACAGAGTATTTCCTCCATTTCCCGGATTTTCTCCGGCAAATCCGCCGGTTTTTCGCAGAAACAGCGGCCCCCTGCCCGGGCAAGGAGCTCCCGATCCCGGAACCCCCACAGCACGCTGAGCACCGGCACACCGGCATTGGCACCGGTGGCAATGTCCACTTCGCTGTCCCCAATGTAAATGCACCGCTCCACTCCCAGGGCCTCCATGGCCTGCAATACCATATCCGGGGCAGGCTTCCGGGGGCAATCTCCACTTTCTCCCCGGGCGTACAGACCGGGGAAATACGCCCGGGCCAGGGCCTTCACCGCAGCGTCTGGCTTGTTGGAAACCACCGCCATGGGGTAACGGCCACCCAGCGTTTCCCGGGCCGGGAGGATCCCGGCGTAGGGCCGGGTCTTGATCCGGCAGTGCGCCCCATAATAGGTCTGGAACATCGCCAGCACCGCCTCCGGGTCTGCCCGGCCGTCCACCGCCCGGACCATGAGATTCCGGGCACCATTGCCCACGAAGGCCCGCACCTCCGCCAGCGTCCTGGGGGGCAGAGAGAATTGGGCCAGGGCGTAATTGACACCGTCAGCCAGATCCTCCAGGGTATCCAGAAGCGTTCCGTCCAGGTCCCACAGCAAGCCAATCTTCATATCAAACACCCCAATTCTTTTTCACCCGGATATCGTCCCCCAGGAAGGCCACCCGGGTGAAATTGCCCCGGAGGCGGGAGACGATCTGGGCGGAGTAACGGTTTGCCAGATCCTGATTGGTCAGGTTGGTGGAGATGATAATACTCTTTCCACTCAAAATCCGGTCGTTGATCAATGTATACAGGGCCGAGGTGGTGAACTGGCCGGCCATTTCCGTCCCCAGGTCATCCACGATCAGCAGGTCGCACTGGCTGTATTTCTGGGACTCCCGGCGGGCTTCCTCGTCCCCGGAGAATTTCGCCCGTTCCAGCTTGGTGAACAGATGTCCCGCACTCTCATAGACCACGGAATAGCCGTTGTCCGCCACCGTCCGGGCAATGCAGGCAGAGAGAAAGGTCTTGCCCAGACCCGTATCCCCGGAAAACAGGAGATTGCCGGAATGTTCCGAAAAGCTGTAGGCATACTTCCGGCAGGTCTGGAAGGTCTTTTCCATCAGGGTACGGACATTCACCCCGTATTTGGCATCCACCCGGTCGGGATAGTAGTCCAGGCGGAACTGGTCGAAGGATTCCTTGCCCACACTGAGGAAGGTCAGCTCCTTCTTCTGCTCCTGGCGGCAAAGCTCCGTCAGGCATTCGCACATGGTCGCCCCCAGGTAGCCGGTACCGCCGCAACGGTCGCAGGCGGGGCTGTCGTCCAGAAAGCCCGGCTCAAAATAGGTATCCACCAGGTTGGCCCGCTCCCGCTGAAGGGCCTGGTTCTTCTCCCGGGCGGCATTCATGGCCGCCGCCACATCTCCCCCGGACTGGAACACCGCCTGGGCCGCCATCGCCATGGTCAGGCGCAGCTGCTTGTCGATTTCCCGCAGCCGTGGGACCTGGGCATAGGCCCGGGCCAGGTGTTCCTGATTTTCCGATTCCCGGTCCGCCTTCTCCTGGGCCAGCCGGGCCCGGGCTCTGCGGACCACTTCCGCGCTGTAAGCCATTGTTTATCCCTCCCGCAGCATTCTCTGGATCGCCGCCTGCTCGTCGTCATCGGGCTGTCGCTGGCCGGAACGGGGAGCTGTCCCCGGTTTCCGATCGCCGGAGCGGATGGCTTCGGCGCTGTGCAGGCCGCATTCGTGCCAGCGAAGCAGAATTTTGTTCATATAGGCCCAATTCAAGCCGCCGGTATTCAGGCAGGTACGGTCATAGGCCATGGAAATGGCCTCATCCTCGAAGCCCATTTCCAGCCATCCCGCGGCGTAACGCTCCTCACCGGCGGTGAGGTTCCGCCCCCGGATCTGAAGGATCTCCATAAGCCGGTGGAGGCGGCTGTGACGCTGATTCTGGGCCTGAATGTAGGCCGAAGCCTCCTCCAGGGTGTCAATGCCCTGCTCCGCCCAGGCATAGGCCTCCTTCTCAATGGTCCGCAGGGAGGGATTGCGCATACTCCCCCGGCGGCGGGCCCGGTCCTTGCAGTAGCACACCAGCAGATCGATCACATCCTCCGGCAGGCCCAGATACCGGACAAAGCCCAGGAGGATCTTCAGCTCCTCAGTGTTCAGGTTCCGGCCCAGGAGGCGCTGGACTTCCCCATAGAGGCTGCGGAAGGAACGGTCCGTATCCATGGCATCCAGCACATCCCGCTCGGAATAGCTGGGCCGCTCCCCGGGGAGGATCCGCTCCTTCCGGGGCTCCGGCCAAAGCCCCAGCTGGCGCAGGAGGGCCGCGGCGCAGGAGAACCGGGAGGCGGTCATATTCAGGTCTTTTTCCGCGGCGGTTCCGTCGTTCCCCGCCCGGATATACAGGTACAGCAGGGCACCGTCCCCGCTGCCGGCGGACAGGAGCTTGCGCAGATCCGCCTGTTCAATATGTAAAGGTTCCGTCATCATGGTCAATTCCTCGCAAATCTCGTCAGTCACTGCCATTATAGCACAAATCCCCCCGGGGAACAACGCCCCAGGGGGAAGAATTTTTGCCAACGCTTACAGGTTCTTGATCTTCTGGCGGTAGATCCGCAGGAAGAAGAGAATGGTCAGGAGCATACTGACCAGCTCAGCGATGGGGAAGGCCCACCACACCATATGGACATCCCCGGTCAGGCTCATGAGCCAGGCCACAGGCAGCAGCACCACCAGCTGGCGGCACAGGGAGGTGATGGTGGAGTAGATGCCGTTGCCCAGGGCCTGGAAGCTGGCGCCCAGGGCGATGGCCACACCGGCCAGGGGGAAGCTCAGGGAAATGATCCGCAGGGCACTGTTGCCGATGGCCAGGAAATTCTCCGTGGGGTTGAAGATCCCCAGCAGCAGCTGAGGCACCAGCTGGAAGGCCAGCAGACCCACCACCATGATGCTGCAGGCGGCAATGGCGGAGAGCTTCAGGGTCTTGGTGATGCGGTGCTTGTTTCGGGCACCGTAGTTATAGGCCACGATGGAGATGGCGGCATTGTTCAGGCCAAAGACGGGCATGAAGAAGAAGCTCTGGAGCTTGAAATAAATGCCGAAAACGCTGGTGGCCGTCTCGCCCAGGGCGGTGAAGCCCTGCAGGATCTGGTTCATGCCAAAGGTCATCACGGAGCCGATGCCGGTCATCACAATGGAGGGGATGCCGATGGACAGGATCTTGCCGGAGACGGCGGGATCGATCCGCACATACCGGCCGTGGATGTGGATATCGCTGTTGCACTTGATGTTCAGGAAAATGCCCAGCACCGCACCGGCCCACTGGCCGATGACCGTGGCGATGGCCGCACCGGCCAGGCCCATGGCGGGGATGCCGAAATAGCCGAAGATGAAAATAGGGTCCAGGATGATGTTCACAATGGCACCCAGGCCCTGGGTGAACATGGTATACACCGTCTTGCCGGAGGCCTGGAGCAGCCGCTCGCAGAGAACCTGGATGAACACGCCGGCGCTGAACAGACACACGATGGTCAGATAGGCCGTGCCGCCATCCACCGTCTCCGCCACCGTGGACTGGATGGCAAAGAAGGGACGGGAGGCAAAAATGCCAAAGAGCATGAACAGAACGGAGGCCAGCAGCATCAGCACGATGCCGTTGCCGGCGGTCTTGTTGACCTGCTCCTGGTTGCCCTCACCCAGGGATTTGCTCAGCAGGGAGTTGACACCCACGCCAATGCCCACGGCGAAGCCGGTGAGCAGATTCTGCACCGGGAATGCCAGGCCCAGGGCCGTCACCGCACTCTCGGAAATTTGCGAAACATAGATGCTGTCCACCACATTATACAGGGCCTGGACCAGCATGGACATGATCAGGGGCAGGGCCATGTTGAACAGGAGCTTGCCCTCTCGCATGGTGCCCATTTTATTCTCCCGCACCCGGGGAGCCGTTTGATTTGCCATAACATACCTCTTATATTCAAAAAATCGTCATACAGATTTTATTATACATAGTACGGCAGAAAATAGCAATCCCTCATTTGCAGAAAAATGGAGGAAATGGGAATTTACAAATATTTCACGGAAAAGTTGCAATTGCCTCTTGCATTTTTCCCCCAAGTGGAGTATGATATGTTGGCACTCAGGTATAAGGAGTGCTAAAAATCCGTAGATACAGGCGGGAGGCTCCGACCGTACCCGCAATCTAAATACATCATGTATGGAGGAACAGACTATGAAACTCAGACCTATGGCCGACAATGTGCTGCTCAAGCAGAACGATGCCCCCGAGACCACCGTTTCCGGCATTATCCTGGCCACCACCAACAAGGAAAAGCCCGCGATTTACGAGGTGGTTTCCGTTGGCCCCGGCACCAAAGATGTGACCATGACCGTCCAGGTGGGGGATAAGGTCGTCGTCGGCAAGTTCGTCGGCACCGACATCACCCTGGATAAGGTAGAGTACAAATTCGTCAAGCAGGATGACATCCTGGCTGTTGTTACCGACTGAGGAGGAATGAACCATGGCTAAAATGATCGTTTACGGCGAGGATGCTCGCAAGAAGCTGCAGTCCGGTATTGACCAGCTGGCCGATACCGTTAAGGTCACCATGGGCCCCAAGGGCCGCAATGTGGTGCTGGGCAAGAAGTACGGCGCACCCCTGATCACCAATGACGGCGTGACCATCGCCAAGGAAGTGGAGCTGGAGGATGCCTTTGAGAACATGGGCGCCCAGCTGATCCGGGAAGTCGCCACCAAGACCAACGATGTGGCCGGCGACGGCACCACCACCGCCACCCTGCTGGCCCAGGCCATCACCCGGGAGGGTCTGAAGAACCTGTCCGCCGGTGCCAACCCCATGG
>CAYRYT010000089.1:0-6624 GCA_964428625.1 uncultured Oscillospiraceae bacterium
CCTATGAAATTCTCAAACATTTCCGCAAAAAGTTTGAAACCGAGATGGATTGGAGCTTCCAACGGCTGTTCTCGATGGGAAAAGGGCAAGAATTGCCGTGGCTCAATTATCAACAGTTCAGCAATTTGATTGGAAATCTGACGGATCCGTTCCTTCAAAATCCCCATAGCACCGGTTCAGATCCACATCCCCGGCGATCCCGGGGATCTTACCCGTAAAGCTGTACTGATGGATGGGAACCGCCTGGTCATCGCCGCTGAGATCGGCCAGCCACAGGGGATATTTTTGGAAAATCTCCTGGGGGAAAGCGTTACGGCGATAGTCCTTGTTGGCATAGACACCGGCCTGCCACCCCGCTTCTTCGATCACGCGGCAGAAGGCCTCGGTCATTTCTCCCAGAAGCTGCGCTGTCACCTTCCCGCCCCGCTCCTCGGCATAGCGCCGGGAATCATATTCCCAGTCAAAGAAAATGGGATAGGTTGGCTTTCCCCCCAGCTTTTCCAGCCAAGCCAGGGCATTTGCTCCCTCCCGGGCAGCCCGCTGGGGCGTATGGGCATAGGAGAACCAGTAAACCCCATAGGGGATACCCAGGCGCGTGCAGCCTTCCAGATTGGCCTTGGCCTGGCGATCCAGGGTGTTTTGTCCAAAGCCCAGCCGGATAATGGCAAAGTCAATCCGGGAAGCGGCCTCATCCCACCCGATCTGCCCCTGCCACTCCGACACATCGATGCCAAATTTCGGTTTGTACAGTTGTTTTACGATCATATTCGATCACCCCTCCTTCATAACTACGGCCAAACGCCGGGAAAGTTGCACATTTTCGTGCACTTTCTGATTTCCTCTTGTTTTTTTTGCCGATTGGGGTTATAATAGGCCCATATAAACACATAGGAGGTCCTATCATGGCTGTTAAAATTGAAAAGAGCACCATCATCGGTGATGTTCTGGATGTGGCACCCCAGGCCGCTCCCCTGTTCTTCGCCATCGGCATGCATTGCCTGGGCTGCCCCTCTTCCCGGGGCGAGACGGTTGAGGAGGCCTGCATGGTTCACGGTATCGACTGCGAGCCCTTCCTGGCCCAGCTGAACCACTTCCTGGAGGCCTACGAGGCTGACCAGCAGAGCAAGGCGTAACAAACCGGCTATGCCATCCCGTTGCCGGGATGGCATTTTTCGGTGCTTCCCACATAGAAAGGACGGATTCGATCGTGTTTTGCCCCCACTGTGGTGCCCGCTGCCCGGAGAATTTTCGGTTCTGCTGTGTCTGTGGCACCCAATTACCCACCCCCGAGGAAGTCGCCCAGTTGATTTCCCACACCCCCGAGCCCCAGCCAGAGGTTCCATCGGAATCTCGCGTCCCGGAGGCACCTGTTTTGGAAATTCCATCGGAGGCGGAACCGGAACCGAACGCTCCCCTTTCCCCGGAATCCCAGGCGGAAGATATCTCCCAGGACGATGCTATACCCCAGGCTCCTGTCCCGCCGGAAGCCTCGTTCCCTTCCTGCCCGAAGAAAGGGCGGATCTGGCCGCCCATCGTCACCATGGTCGTCATGGTGTGCCTGGGTCTGACGGTATTTTTCCTCACCGTCGATCAGTATCAGGATCCTTCCATGCCCTGGTTCACCGTGACCGACGGCGTTCTCTCCTTCGACAGCAGCAAATACACCGGCCCCGAGGAGCTTACTGTGCCGGAATATGTGGGTAGCGCCCGGGTCACCGCTTTGGAAGCCGGCTGCTTTGCCGATGACCGCCGGCTCACCACGGTCATCCTCCCGGAATCCCTCACCCAGATCGGGGACCAGGCCTTTTCCGGGTGTAGCAGTCTGCGAGGCGTGTACATTCCCGAGGGTGTAACCACCATCGGCTCCCAGGCCTTCCGGGGCTGCGACGCGCTGGAAGCCCTGTATCTTCCCGGTTCCCTGGATACCGTGGCCGAGGATGCCTTTGAGCGCTGCGATGCCCTCCGCCACCTGATCTACAACGGTTCCATCGACTCTTGGCAGGAGCTGTTCCAGGGTGCCATTCCCACCGATGCCAGGGTCCACACCAATGACGGTGTTTTCAATCAAACGCCCCAGTCCCCATAATCATTGTGCAATTTGTACAGCTTTTTTCCAGTAGTCCCTATTTTTTATCGGTTCTTAGAACGAATTTATTCAAAATGTTGTGCTTGTACCAAATAATTCCTTGATTTTTTAACGAAAAGTTGTATAATAAGCATATTCAACAGTCAATGGAAAGGAGGTTCATTCCATGAAGAAGATCATCTGCAAGAAGGAGTATGATACCGAGACCGCTACTTTTATCAAGAAGTGCACTTACGGTTACTTCGGTGATCCCGCCGGTTACGAGGAGACCCTGTACCAGACTCCCGCCGGACTGTACTTCCTGTATGTCTGCGGTGGCGAGTCCTCTCCTTACCCCAGCGAGGATATCCTGCGTCTGGCAAAGACCAAGGTCAACGACTGGATCGAGACCCACTAATTCCCATACATGAATCAGGAGACTGTGCAAAACAGTCTCCTTTTTTCTTGACAAGTGTGATATGATATATAGTAGAATCCCATCGAAATTTCGGAAATCAGGTCCAACACCATGAGAAAAACTGCACTGCTTTTAGTATTCGCCCTTCTGCTGGGTCTGGCCGGCTGCAGCAGCACCGACCACGCCCCCATTGCCGCCACCACCCTGCCGGTATACGAATTCACCCTCGCCCTTTGTCAGGGCACCGGGCTGGAAGTTTGCCGTCTGGTAACGGAAAGTGTCTCCTGCCTCCACGATTACACCCTGCAAGTATCCCAGATGTGCTCCATTGAGGCCGCCCAGGTGGTGATCCTCTCCGGTGCGGGATTGGAGGAATTTCTGGAGGATGCCCTGACCGGTGCCCAGGAGATTGTGGACGCATCCCAGGGTATTTCCCTGCTCCCCGGGGGACATCACCATGATCATGACCATGAACATGACCACGACCACGATCATGACAGCCACGAGGCTGAAAGCGGTGATCACCAGCCGCAGGATGACATCTCCTACGACAGCCATATTTGGCTCTCCCCTGCCAATGCCATGGTCATGGCCCAAAACATCTGCCAGGGCCTGTGCGACCAGTTCCCCCAGAACGCGGACACCTTCCGGGCCAACCTGAAACCCCTGCTGGAGCGACTGGAAGCCCTCCGGCGCTACGGAGAGGAGAGTCTTGCCGAGCTTTCCTGCCGGGAGCTTATTACCTTCCACGACGGCTTTACTTACCTGGCCGATGCCTTCCATCTGGATATTTTGGAGGCCGTGGAGGAGGAATCCGGCAGCGAAGCTTCCGCCGCGGAGCTGATCTCCCTCATTGAGATCCTCCGGGACCATGATCTTCCCGCCGTATTTACCGAGACCAACGGCTCCGATGCCGCTGCCCGGATTCTGGCAGCGGAGACCGGTGCCGGCCTGTTCCAGCTGGATATGGCCATGGCCGGCGACAGCTATTTCGATGCCATGTACCGCAATATCGACACCCTCAAGGAGGCTTTTCAATGAGACACCAACCCGGAAAAGGAGCCTGCGGCGACAACTGCTGCCTGAAGGTTCAAAATGTTTCCGTCCGTATCGGCGGGGACGATATTCTCAAGGATGTGACCCTCCATGTCCACTGCGGCCAGCTGGTGGCCCTGATCGGTCCCAACGGCGCAGGCAAATCCACCATTCTCAAGGCCATCCTGGGCCAGCGGGAATATACCGGCAACATCACCTTCTCCGCCCCCGGTATGCGCCACCGCAAGCCTCCCCGCATCGGCTATGTGCCCCAGAGTCCCGCCTTTGACCCGGGTGATCCCGTTACCGTGGCAGACCTTTTTGCCTGCTGCCAGAGTAAGCGCCCCGCCTTCCTGGGCATCAGCAAGCGCCGGCGACAGCAGATCCTGGAATGCCTGGACCGGGTCCACGGCCGGGAGCTGGTGGACAAGACCGTGGGCACTCTGTCCGGCGGTGAGCTGCAGCGGGTGCTTCTGGCTCTGGCCCTGGAGCCCCTGCCCAATATCCTCATTCTGGACGAGCCACTCTCCGGCGTGGATGTGGAGGGCATGGAGACCCTGATGGATATGCTGGACGAAATTCGCAAAACCTATGATCTGTCCATTCTGATGACCACCCACGACTTTGCCATGCTCCCCCGGTATGCCGATCAGGTGGTTCTCATCGACCACGCCGTCGTATGCCAGGGCAGCCCCGAGAATGTACTGAATGCCCCGGAATTCTGCCGGATCTTCCACCGTAAAGGAGGTGCCCTATGATCCAGCTTTGGTATGCCCTTTGGGACTGGCTTCCCCTGGAGCTGTTCCACTGGGATTTCATGAAAAATGCCCTGCTGGCGGTGCTGCTCATGGCGCCCCTGTTCGGCCTCTGCTCTACCATGATCGTCACCGGCCGTATGAGCTTCTTCTCCGATGCTCTGGGCCATTCCGCCTTCACCGGTATCGCCATCGGCTGCATCTGCGACGTTGCGGCTCCCACCTGGGTCGCCGTAGCCTTCAGCGTGTTCTTTGCCCTTCTGTTCTCCTTTGTCCGCAGCCGGAGCAATCAGGCGGCGGATACCCTCATCGGTGTATTCTCCAGCACCGCCGTGGCCCTGGGCATCTTCATCGCCACCCTGGGGGGCGGCAGCTTCACCAAGTACAACCGCTATCTCATTGGTGACATTCTCTCCGTCACCCCGGCGGAGATTGGAATGCTGGCCCTGGTTCTGCTGGGTGTGGTCATTTTCTGGGTGCTCACCGCCAACCGCCTGACCCTCACCGCCATCCATCCCCAGCTGGCCTCCTCCCGGGGCATTCCCGTAGGGGCAACCCAGACCCTGTTCACCGTGGCCATCGCCGTGGTGGTTACCCTGGCCATTTCCTGGGTCGGTCTGCTGATCCTCAACAGTCTGCTGGTCCTTCCCGCCGCTTCCGCCCGGAATGTTTCCCGGAATCTTCGGCAGTACCACCTGTTTTCCGTTCTCTTTGCCCTGATCGCCGGGGTTGCCGGTCTGGTCATTTCCTACTACCTGGGCAGCTCCACCGGCGCGGCGATCTGCCTGGTGCTGGCGGCAATCTTCGCTGTCTCCTTCTGCCTGAGAAAGGTGCGGGGATAATATGGATACCACCATTCAGGCCATCGCCTATATGAAAAGCGATTTCCCCACCAAGTTCGGCATTCCCCGTCAAAGCGGACTGGTGGAGGAACTGCGCTCCACCATCATCTTCCACCCGGAATACCGGAATCCCGATGCCCTGCGGGGCTTGGAGGGATTCTCCCATCTGTGGCTGATCTGGCAGTTTTCCCAGGCCCTGCGCACCGACTGGTCCCCCACCGTCCGGCCGCCCCGCCTGGGTGGAAACACCCGCATGGGCGTTTTTGCCACCCGTTCCCCCTTCCGGCCCAACCATTTGGGCCTGTCCTGCGTCCGGCTCCAGGGTATGGAGGAGACCCGAGAATATGGAACGGTGATCCATGTCAGCGGTGCCGACCTGATGGACGGCACGCCGATTTTCGACATCAAGCCCTATATTCCCTATTCCGACAGCTTTCCAGAGGCTCTGGGCGGCTTCACAGACACCGCCGGGGATTTCCTCCTGGAAGTGCAGTTCCTGCCGGAGCTTCTCTCCCGTCTCCCCCAAGCAAAACAAAACGCGGCTCTTGCGCTCCTGCGCCATGACCCCCGGCCCTCCTACCAGCGAAAGCCCGGTCGGGTCTACGGCCTTCCCTTCGCCGGTTTCGACATCCGCTTCACCGTGGAGGGAGATACCCTCACCGTCCGGGATGTTGTTCCCCTGTGACCCCTCAGAAATACAAAATCCCCACTGCCCGCAAGGCAGTGGGGATTTTCTTAGTTTGCGCACACCTGGATCTTTCCGTCCAGAACATGAATCTGCAGAGAGGAAATGGGATTCTCGAAGGAATCGATGATCCGCTCGCTGATGGGGTCTTCCAGATCACGCTGGATGGTCCGGCGCAGGTTCCGGGCACCATAGACAGTGGAATACGCCTTCTCCACCAAACAATCCCGCAGATCCGCCTCCCAGGTCAAATCCAGACCCCGGTCGGCCAGGCTGGTTTTCAGCTCTGCCAGCATGATATCCGCAATCCCCAGGAAATTCTCCTGGGTCAGGCGGTTGAAAGTAATGATCTCGTCCACCCGGTTGAGGAACTCCGGCCGCAGGAATTCCCGCAGCGCGCCCATTGTCCGGTCACGGATCTGATCCTGCTCCGTCCGGCCAAAGCCAAGGCTGTTCACCCGGCCCTCAGACCCGGCGTTGGAGGTCATGACAATGATGGTATTTTCAAAATTCACCACCCGGCCTTGGGCATCGGTGATGCGGCCGTCGTCCAGAACCTGAAGAAGAATGTTCAGCACATCCGGGTGGGCCTTTTCGATCTCATCGAAAAGAACCACGCTGTAGGGCTTGCGGCGGATCTTCTCCGTGAGCTGCCCCGCCTCGTCATAGCCCACATAGCCCGGAGGGGAGCCAATGAGCTTGGAGACTGTGTGCTTCTCCATGTACTCGGACATATCCAGCCGAATCAGACTGTCCACACTGTCAAACAGATCGTCCGCCAGTTGCTTAACCAGCTCCGTCTTACCCACACCGGTGGGGCCGAC
>CAYRYT010000090.1:0-6594 GCA_964428625.1 uncultured Oscillospiraceae bacterium
AAACCGATGGTTCATGTCTTCAACCACACGGTTAATGGCACTGGTGAGTTCACCTTTCTGATAAAGCTCATACAGATGACGGAAATGACCGCCGTCCTGGTAGTATTTCAGCGAATGCTGAATGTTTCGAGCGATAGCACTATCGATGTATTCTCCTGCACTCTTCTTCGTTGCAAAGGAAGATTTCTCGTTGTAGTTCACACCACCCATACTCATCGTACCACCATAACGGATGAATTCATCCACGCCGTGAATGCCGAGAACATCCCAGTTTTCTTTGAGACAGATATTCGAGCCTATTCGGGTCTATACCAGGCGTGAAGGTATGTGCCAATCAACGGTCATTCGATTCAATTTGCCACAGGATGAAACAGCCCAGCCGTGGGATTTCCACGGCTGGGCTGTTTTTGGTTCGCTATAGGTTATACGCAGTGCATATAATACAAATAAACATCATCCAGCGTGACTCTGGGGGCCTCCGTCTGGGAGGGGGGCAGGTCATTGCCCACGAGACGGAGCAAAAGCTGGCGATCCACCTGGGTGATGCTGGAAATGCGGTACCGGGCCTGCCAATCGGGCAGCGCTTCCGGCTCACACAGAACTTCGGACACATAGGGATGCACAAGGCCGATGAGATTGGCGGGGGTGTCCGCCGCGATGAGCTGGCCCTTGCGCAGGATCAGGATCTGCCCGGCAATGCTCTCGATGTCGCTGACCATATGGGTGGCGAGGAGGATGACCCGGTCCGCGGAAATCGCGGAAATATGGTTGCGGATCCGAATGCGCTCCTCGGGATCGAGACCGGCAGTGGGCTCGTCCAGGAGGAGGATCTTGGGGTCGTTCAGCAGGGCCTGGGCCAGCAGGACCCGCTGGCGCATACCTCCGGACAGGGCACCCATTTTTTTGTGCAGGCAGTCAGACAGGCCCACGGTTTCCAGCAGACGGAGAATTTCTTCCTTGGCCCGGGCCTTGGGCATCCCCTTGAGAGCTGCCATGTAGTAAAGGTAACGCCCGACGGAGAACTCATCATAATATCCCTGCTGCTGGGGCATATAGCCCAGCATACTGCGGTAGCCCTTGCCCAGGGTGAGAATATCCTTTCCGTCCAGGCGAATGTCCCCCTCGTCCCGCTTCAGGGTGTCCGTAAGCATACCCATGAGGGTACTCTTGCCCGCACCGTTGGGCCCCAGAATGCCGTAAATTCCGGGGCGCAGGGTGGTGGAAAAGTGATCCAGGGCACACAGCTGCCCATAACGCTTGGCCACATCTCTGATTTCAATTTCCATACGCATCCTTCACCTCCATGATTCCCAGTGTCAGGCTGGCGATCAGACAGAGCATAAGCGTCCGCAGACCAGCCTGCATCCCATAATAGCCGATGATACTGATATCCCCCGAAATGTGCCCCATAAAGGACAGGCACCGTACCGGGGCGTTGAGCCAGGGCAACTCCGTGTAGTCCACCCAAACCTGAATCAGGTACAGGCTCCACAGGAGAATGCCAAAGAGCCCCGACAAGATCCAGGCAGCCAGATGGCGGTGGAGGCGAATCTCCTTGCGTCCCCGGGGAGTGGCTCTCCGGCTCAGGAGCATTCCCGTCCGCCGTTCGGTGCTGGACTGCACCGAGAACAGCAGGAAAATTGCCACGGCGGAGACGACCACCGTGATCGGAACCTGCTTTCCCTGGTATCCCAGGAGGATCTCATAGACCCAATGGGGCAGGATGTAGCTGCCCTCGGTCTGCTTCAGGGTTTCGTACCGCTGGGTATAGACCTCCAGGGCGGAAACCTGCTCCTGGAGCACCGATAATTGCATCATCCCCTGGGAATATTCGGCACTGGAAATTTCACCGGCGGCGAACAGGGCATCCAGGCTCGCCTGCTGGCTGAGCTTTTCTTCGATGCGGCTCTGGAACCGGGCCAGGTGTGCGTCCGTTTCGGGGCCGATGGGGCCCTGGCTCTGCCGGTAATAGCTTTCCAGGTACAGACTGACCTCCTGGCTGGCTGTGACGGTGGGGGAGGCGGTCAGCACGATGACGAGGAAGGCAGCGGCCAGAACCAGCCAGCCCTTGCCGGTGACCAGGATCCGGTACAGCTCGTGGCCCAGCAGACTGGTATGGCAGGCAAAGGCGGAGGTCGCCCGGCGCAGGCAGTCCAGGAGCCAATCCAGCCAGCGGTAGCTGCTGACCGGCTTGCGGAAGCGATACAGCGCCAGGATCACGGCCAGCATGATGGGGACGGCAACTGCCATGGTGATGGCCAGGGCGGTGATCTGGCCTGCGACACGGCCGAAGAAGTTCAAATTGAGATAGGTGGTGATGAGCTTTCTGGGCTGGGCATAGTTGAACAGATTGATGTGACGCAGCAGATTCCCTGTGGGAAGCCAGGTCAGGAAGTATTCCCCGCCGAAGAACAAGGCCCAGGCGGTGCCTACCAGGCGCCAATCCGCCACCAGCTCCAGCAGGAACCAGGCGACCATGCCCACCGCGAACAGACCGGCGATGCGAAGCAGCAGATACGCCGCCCACATCTGCCCGACCGTCATGGGCACCGTCCAGTCGGCAAAGAAGGATACGGATTGCACATAGCGTCCCAGCTCCTGCCAGCCGCCGTGGGCGGTGTAGGCGCTGAGCAATTCCGTCCCGGTGAACACGGCACCGGTGATGACCGCCGCAGCGGCCACGGAGCCGAACCGCCAGAGAGCCAGCCGCTCCCGGCCGTTGGGGCAGCTGCAAACCGCGTTCCAGAGGCCCCGCTTCCGCTCGGCCAGGAATGCGTAGACCACGACCAGCATAAAGGCGCAGGCCAGGGCATCGGACAGGCTGTTGAACAGCACCTCCCGGAAGGGGAGGTCGTTGCCCATGGTGATCTCCAGCCCCTGGATGCGGGTATAATCCTCGGCGGTTTTGCGGATGTTGGCCCGGGCGTAGGGGGAACCGGCGAAGATGCTGATGCCGGACATAAGCTCGGCCTGCTCCAGGATCCCGGCGATATTCGCCTCGTAATTCTGCATATGATCCAGCTGAGGGCGAATGTACACATAGTCCAGGGCGGCCATGAAATCACTTCCAGCGACGATCTGGTCGATCTCCGCCAGCGCCGCCTCCGGCTCCATGCTGCCGAAATGGGACAATTGGGATTGGTACGCGGCCTGAACCGCCTCGTCCCGATAAGTCCGGTTGGCAGAGTGCTGCCACAGCAGACTGCACACCACCAGGATCAGCAGAATCAGAAGGCGTGATTTGCTGAAAACGGTCCGTCTGAGTTCGTTGATGGTCACCACATCCTTTCCGAAAAACGCGGCCCCGAGACCAGGCAGCGGGCGCTCCGGGTGAAGGCACCTGGCTCCTCCTGCCCCCGGGGACAGGTTCCGGTGGTGTACCGGGGGTATTTGGTAAAAATGCCCGAATAACCCTGGGACACCCCCCGGCGCTTCTGGTTATTTTATAACACAAAAAAAGCAAAATAGCAACCCCAAAACCCAAAATACAGCTTGACAAAGGCCTATGGTTATGAGAGAATCAAATCAGGATAGAATCTTAAACGCAGAAAGGACGGATTCCAATGGGCTAGGTACCTCTCCCGCATAGACCGGAAGCCAATCAACAAATGTCAGAGTGCAATTACCGTAATTTCACATATGTGATTATAGGAGGTAATACCGATGAAAAAAGCTGCACCCCGCCTGTTGACTGTGATCCTGAGTATCTGCCTGACGCTGGTCATGGCAGTACCTGCTTCGGCGCAAACGGTCAGGAAAGAGAGTACTTATAATTCCCAGGGCTTTGTCGCGACCCTCATTTGTGATTCCGAGCACTATACCTGCAACATCGGCTCCACATCTTCTTATGTTTTGAAGACAAAATCCGAATGCTACTACACGATCTCTGTTGGTGTCTACACTACGGAAGGACCGGCCACAATGCAGACTACTTATTCCATTGAACCTCGCGAATCGAATGCTCAGACGGGATATGTTTCCGATGGCTGGGGCATATGGGATGTTGCGAAAAAGAATCCGGGTAGAACTGTTCGGATGCAATCCGCTGCCTGCTCCTATTATGTGAATAATATTCAGCAGTTTCAATTGAAAGCTTATCCCTAAGGGGTAGCTTCCGACGAAGAATCCCGAAAATACCGATTGGAGGAAAATGATGATGAAACGGTTGATTTGCCTGCTTCTGTTGGTTCTTATGCTTTCCCAGCTGCTGTGCGCCTGCCAGCAGACGCCGACGGCCAGCTCCGGCACCGGCCCCTCCGTCGGAAACTCCAACGGTGTTTGCGCCGCGGATTTGGAGTCCTGTGCCCGGACCAGCGGCTACCAAATGGCGGAAACGGAAACCGGGTATTGCATCTTTATCGCGCCGCAGCTGTACTATGCGGATAAGGCAAATCCAACCAAATGGGTGGTCCTGTGCAACAATCCCGGGTGTGATCACCTCCAGGAGGTATGCCCTTCCAGAATGATGGGGCAGGAGGAATTTTACATCAAAGAGGATCGGCTCTATAAGGTCGGATGGGTGCGGAAAACCGACGAAGGGGGCAAGGAATCGGAGTGGAACGGCGTTTACAGCACGAAGCTGGACGGCACGGATCTGCGCTATGAGTACGAGCTGAAAGAATGGAATTTCGATGGGGGGGCAATGGGTGCAATCCTCACCCCGGAATGCACCTATACCCAGTGCTTCGCCCTGCAGAAAGACGGCTCCTTCCGGGCAACTGTCCACCGCACCGATAGAGACGGATCCCAGCTCCTTGTTGAGCGGTCCGTGGATGAGATCCCCGGAATACCCTACTTTCATACCACTACGCACTGGATTTATAAAATGCGGGGAGAGCTGTGCCTGATTTCCTCGGTAATGGCGGACGACACCAGCAGCCAGATCGTAAGCGAGAAAAAGCTGTACCGGATGGTGGATTCCGGCTTGGAAGAAATCACAGGCATTGAGGATTCCCTGCGGTATTTCTCTTACTGGGATGGGGAGATCCTCTATACACGCCAGAAGGAAGGCTACTGCCGATTCGATCCGGCCACAGGCACATTTGAGAAATACATGGATCTCTATTTGAAGGAGGCAAACGGGTACTATATCGACCTGGACCACATCATCGAAACCAATTACAACCTTAACGCTGTGCCCAAATCCGAAGCGGTGATGGCGGTATACCATGCGGGGAAATGGTTCGACCTGACGATCCCTGAGGAAATGAAGGAATGGGATGACGCTTCCCTCTGCCCGATAGCCGTATCCACGGAGGGGATCTTCTTCCAAGTGAATGAGCTGGAAAGTGGCATGACCCATTTGTACCGTATTTCCTTCGACGGGGATACTGCCACGGTGCTCCACTGCGGGGATTTCTCCGCCCGGGGCGTCGAGAATTCATAATTCGATAGGAAACCGCCCACTGGCTGGGGTGCGATTCGCACCCCACCAGTGGGCGGTTTTTGATTGCATTGTGTGGGCAGCCCACTGCCATGCAGGTTACAGCCGGATCAGATTCCCTTCCAGCTGCCGGGCCAGATCTTCCTTGCAGGTCAGGAAAATTACCTGGTGCCGCTGGGCGCATTCTTTGACCAGTTCTATGGATTGCGCCGTTCTCTGGGCATCCATATCTGTGAAGGCATCATCCAGGACGATGATACCGCCACCTTCCGGGAACAGCTGATCCAGCACCGCCAGCCGGTAGGCCAGGGCTACGGTGTCCTTGGTGCCCTCGGAGAGCTTTCCGTAGTCCAGCAGCCGCTCCTTGCTGTAGAGGGCGGTGTCCAGCTTTTCCCCATCGGGCATTTCCCCCTGGACACGGCCATCGGAGATCCGGCTCAGGTACTGGGCAAAGCTCCGGGCCAGGCCAGCGGTGGGATTGGCCTGTAAGATTTCCTTGGTTTCCTCAAAAACCCGCTGAATATGCCGCCAGTGGGCAAGCAGGGCCTTGGTCTCCTCAAACACCCGCTGAGCCTCCCGCAGCTGCTGCTCCGGGTCCTCCTCCAGGCGTTCCTGCATCATTTCCAGTTCCGTTTCTGCCCCTGTTTTTCTGTCCTTCGCGGTATCCCGCAGACTCTGGTTGGTTTCCACGGCCTTCTGAAGCGTTTTCAGGTGTTCCTTCGGATCCCGGATGGTCTGATATTCCCCAGGGATGGGTTCCTCCGTCTGGGCTTGCAGGACGGTCAGTTCTTCCTTGCAATCATTTTCCCGCTCTTTCAGGGCTTCCATGGTGCCATAATCTTTGACATAGCCATTTTTCTGGGTTTGCTGAACGGCCACATAGGTATCCAGGGCGGTTTTTCCGCACAGCGCCTGGATATCCGTCAGGATTGCCTCCCCGGGGCGGACATTGTCGGAAACCGCTCCACGCAATTCCTCCACCCTGCGCCCGGCCAGCAACTCATCCAGCCGGGCCTGGATGCCGTTGACCTGGCCTTGGATATTCTGATAGCGCTCAGCGTACGCCCGAAGGGCTTCCAGAGAATCCACTTCGTAATGGCCAAAGATGGCAGCGGTCTCTGTGCGCAGGCGCTGAATCTCCGCCTCTGTTTTCTGTACATCCACATTGGCAGGGGCCAGCACCATATCCATAACGCCGGGGATGGTGATGG
>CAYRYT010000091.1:0-6549 GCA_964428625.1 uncultured Oscillospiraceae bacterium
CAGCTCCAGACCCCACTCCTCGCCGGAGCCGATGTGGTGCATCAGGGACTGGTAGTTGTGCCGGGAGATGATGCCGATGTGGCGCACGCCGGCGCAGGTGAGGTTGGACAGGGCGAAGTCCACCTGGCGGTACCGGCCGGCGAAGGGCACGGCGGCGGTGGTCCGCTTGGCGGTCAGGCTCCCGATGGAGCCGTCATTGGCGAAAATAATACCCATTACATTCATGGTTTCATCCTCCTGTTTCAGTGGGGCTTAGAGCATATCGCCGGGGCACAGCACGGTGCCGGCCTTGACCACAGCGCCCTTGGAGGTAACGCTGATGTCTTTCTTGTCGCAGCCGCCGACCACGGCGTTCTGCTCCACCCGGCTGTTCTCGCCCAGAATGGCGTGCCGGACAATGGCACCGTCCTCAATGACCACACCGGGCATGACGACGCTGTCCTCCACGATGGCGCCGTGGCCGATGGTGCAGCCCACGGAGATCACGGAGTGCTTCACATTGCCGTAGATCTCGCAGCCTTCGGCAATGAGGCAGTTGACGGTGCGGGCCTCCCGGTCAATGTAGGAGGAGGGGTGGGCGTCGTTGCGGGCGTAGATCTTCTCCCGCTCGTTGCCCCGGAGCTGGAACTCGGGCTCCTTGCCCAGCAGCTCCATGTTGGCTTCCCACAGGGAGGAGATGGTGCCCACATCCTTCCAGTAGCCGTCGAAATTATAGGCCATCATCTTGTGACCGGCGTTGAGCAGGTTGGGGATGATGTTCTTGCCGAAGTCGTTGGAGGAAGCGGTGTCCTCCTCATCGGCGATGAGGGCTTCCTTCAGCACCTTCCAGTTGAAGCAGTAGATACCCATGGAGGCGTTGGTGGACTTGGGCTGCTTGGGCTTCTCCTCAAACTCATAGATGGAGTTATCGGGGTTGGTGTTCAGGATGCCGAAGCGGCTGGCTTCCTCGATGGGCACGGTACGCACGGCGATGGTGCAGGAAGCGTTGTGCTTCTCGTGGTACTCCACCATGGCGTTGTAGTCCATCTTGTAGATGTGGTCGCCGGAGAGGATCACCACATAGTCGGGATCGAAGCGATCCACGAAATCGATGTTCTGGTAGATGGCGTTGGCAGTACCCTTGTACCAGCCGGACTTCTTGTCGAAGCGCTCGTAGGGGGGCAGGACCTGGGCGCAGGACTGGGTCTTGTTCAAGCCCCAGGGCTGGCCGTTGCCGATGTACTCATTGAGCTCCAGGGGCTGATACTGGGTCAGGATACCCACGGTATCGATGCCGGAATTGACGCAGTTGGAAAGAGGGAAGTCGATGATGCGGTACTTGCCGCCGAAGGGCACCGCGGGCTTGGCGGTTTTCTGGGTCAGAACCTTCAGACGGCTGCCCTGGCCGCCGGCCAGAAGCATTGCGATGACGCGTTTCTTGTGAAAATACATGGTCACAACTCCTTATGTAAAAAGTATTTGGCTTTTTGCTTGGAATATATCGATCAGAGGAGGATTCCTCGGATGATTGTCAGGATTCCCCGGGGAGTTTGGCCGGCCGGCCGGGTGCCCGGGTATAGTAGGTGACGGACATGGGGGGCAGGCGGAACAGACCGCTGCACCCATAGTCCCGGAAGGGAACGGGCTGGGAGACCACTTCCCTGGGGGTGGTACCCGTGCCGCCGAAGGCCAGGTCGTCGGAGCAGAGCACCGGCAGATATTTCCCGGGCTTGGGCAGCCCCAGGCGGTAGCTTTCCCGTACCACGGGGGTGAAATTGCACACCACCAGCACTTCCCGCTTCCGCCGGTCCATCCGCCGGAAGGCCAGCACGGCATTCTGGGCATCGTCGGGCTGGATCCACTGGAAACCGTCCCAGCTGTAGTCGTCGGCCCACAGGGCCTCGTGGTTCAGGTAGAACCGGTTGAGGGTGCGCCAGTAGTCCAGGGCCTTGCCGTTGACCTCCCCCTCCGGCAGGGTCCAGTCCAGGACACGGCGGGAGGACCAGGGGGTGCTGGCAGCGAATTCCAGACCCATGAAGTGGAGCTTTTTCCCGGGATGGGCCATTTGGTAGCCCCGGAGCAGCCGCAATTGGGCCAGCTTCCAGAAGGGATCCCCGGGCATCCGGGCCACCAGGCCGCCGCTGCGGCGATCCGTATCGTCGTGGGACAGGGGCAGGATATGGGCCTCGGAAAAGGCGTACATCAGGGAGAAGGTGATGCTCTGGTGCTTGTATTTCCGTCCCTCGGGGGGCTCCTGGAAATACCGCAGGGTGTCCGCGGACCAGCCCACATTCCACTTAAAGGTGAAGCCCAGACCCCCTTCTTCCGGAGGAACGGTGACGGCGGGATAGGCACTGGATTCCTCCGCGATGAGGATCACGCCCTTGCGCAGGGCCTGACACAAGCCGGTGAGGCGGCGGAGAAATTCCACAGCCGCCGAGGATTCCCGCCCGCCGTGGCGGTTGCGGTAGTCCCGGCTGGGATAGAGCATGGCCTCCACGCCCGGCAGCCGCAGGCCGTCCAGGTGGTAGTGCTCCAGCCAGAACCGGGCACTGGAGAGAAGGAAGCTGGATACCTCCCCCTTGGCCAGGTCAAAGCGGCGGGTATCCGGCCGCTCGTAGCACCAGCTCCCGTCGAAGCGGCCCAGACCTGCCTCCCCCGGGGCAAAGCTGCCGCCGGGCCAGTCCAGGATCACTCCGATCCCGGCAGCGTGGAGGGTGTTGACCAGCTCCATCAGCTCCTGGGGGGTGCCGTAGCGGCTGGTGGGGGCGAAGAAGCCGGAGGCCTCGTAGCCCCAGCCGGTCTCTTCGGGAAATTCCGTCAGAGGCAGCAGGGCCACATGGGTATAGCCCAGTTCGGATACATACCGGGCCAGATCCGGGGCAAGCTGGCTGTAGGTTCCTGTCCGCCAGGAACCCAGGTGGAGGGAGTAGATGTTCATGGGCCCCTGCTCCGGGGCACGCCGGGCGCTCCGGGCGAACCACAGGCCGTCGGTCCAGGGGAAATCCTCCTGGGTGTGGATCATGCCGGCGGTGTCGGGAAGGCGACAGGTGCGCCGGGCGAAGGGGTCGGTTTTCGGGGTGAGGGTGCCGTCCCCAGCCAGAATAGCATATTGGTAGGCACTGCCCTCCTGGGGCAGAGGTGTCCAGATCTGCCAGATCCCATCGTCGCCTTCCAGGGGAAGGCCGGGGGTCTGCCAGCGGTTGAAATCTCCCGTCAGGCTGACCTGCCGGGCATTGGGGGCCCACAGGCGGAACAAATAGCCGGGAATTCCCTCCCGCGTCTGGCGGTGACAGCCGAAAAAGGATGCCAAATCCCCGGCGGTGCCCCGGCGGAAGGCCGGTCCATCCCAGGAAGCAGGGTATTCCACGGGCGCTCAGCTCCTTTGATCGGATTTTGAAAAAGGGCGGGAAGTCTGTCAGGGACTTCCCACCCATAACATACCATATTTTGGATGATTAGAAAAGGGCAAAAATACATAAATCTTTTTCAATTTTTCTGGTGATTTTCACAATTCCAAAATAGGCGCTGTTGGGAAATGGTGGTCAAAGGGTCAAAATTTCCCCTTTTTTCCTGAAATTGGGTATTTCGCCGGGGGAAAATGGTGCTTCCCCGGCGATCCAAGGTTGACAAGGGAGAATTCCGGCGTTAAAATATAAATAACTGTGTCAAGCCAAAGGAGGGAAAACCATGGACGCGGGCAATAGTAGCGCCATACCCGGCCGAAGTAGGCAAGGGCCTGCCCCATGGGCGGCCTGACCCCGGCCCAGTATGGTTGCTCCCAATCATAATTATATGAAAAAGGAGGAAATCAACGATGGCAGAACGATTTGAGATCGTGGAAAAAGCACTGCTGAAAATGCTGGAAGACAAGAAGTACACCACTTTGCGGGATATCCTCATCACCATGAATCCGGCGGATATCGCCGCCGTTTTCGACGGCCTTCTGGAGGAGCGGATCCCCCTGATGTTCCGGCTGCTGCCCAAGGAGCTGGCGGCGGAGACCTTCGTGGAGATGGAACCGGAGGCCCAGGAGTTGCTGATCCGGGGCTTTTCCGACAACGAGCTGAAGGAAGTCCTGGACGAGCTGTATGTGGATGACGCGGCGGACCTGGTGGAGGAGATGCCTGCCAATGTGGTCAAGCGGATCCTGAAACAGGCAGACCCGGAAATGCGCAATTCCATCAACCAGATCCTGCGCTATCCCGAGTATTCCGCCGGTTCCCTGATGACCACGGAGTATGTCTCCCTCCGGCCGGATATGACCGTGGAGGAGGCCATCCTGCGCATCCGCCGCCAGGGCGTGGACAAGGAGACCATCTATACCTGCTATGTCACCGGTAAGGATCGGAAGCTCCTGGGTCTGGTGACGGTGAAGGATCTGCTCCTGGCAGACGATGACGAGATTCCCGTCTCCCAGCTCATGCTCACCAACCTGATCTATGTCACCACCCAGACGGATCAGGAAGATGTGGCGAAAATGTTCAGCAAATATAATTTCCTGGCCCTGCCCGTGGTGGACGGAGAAGGCCGGATGGTGGGTATCGTCACCTTCGACGATGCCATGGATGTCCTGGAAGAGGAGACCACCGAGGATATGGAGATCATGGCCGGTATGACCCCTTCGGAGAAGTCCTACCTGCGCAGTGGTCCCCTGGACCTGTTCAAGCACCGGATCCCCTGGCTGATGCTGCTGATGGTGTCGGCTACCTTCACCGGAATGATCATTTCCTCCTTCGAGGATGCCCTGAGTCTGCTCCCCGCCCTGACGGCCTTCATCCCCATGCTGATGGATACCGGCGGTAACTGCGGCTCCCAGTCCTCCGTGACGGTGATCCGTGCCCTGAGCCTGGACGAGCTGGCGTTTTCCGACCTGCCCCGGGTTATCTGGAAGGAGATCCGGGCCGCCGTCCTGTGTGCCGTGGCCCTGGGCGTGGTGTGCTTTGCAAAGATCCTGCTGGTGGACCGGATGCTCATGGGTAACGAGAGCATCGATGTGATGGTCAACGGCGTGGTGTGCCTGACCCTGGCGGTGACGGTGGTCATTGCCAAGATCGTGGGCTGTACCCTGCCCCTGGTGGCCAAGAAGCTGGGCTTCGATCCGGCGGTGATGGCCAGCCCCTTCATCACGACCATCGTGGATGCCCTGAGCCTGCTGGTCTATTTCCTCTTTGCCAAGACCCTGCTGCATCTTTAATATCCGGGAGGGCACTGCCCTCCCTGTTTTTTACCAAAAATCCATGTATGATGTCAGGAGTGTCCCTATGACTACCCATCAACTCTTTTTGCAAGCCCTGGAGGCGGGTCTCCGGGGCCGTACCCTCTGCCTGGCGGGGATCGACCCTGCCCAGTGGGAGGCGCTGTTTGAATTGGCCCGGAGCCAGAGTCTTTTGCCGCTGATCCTGGAGGCGGTGTATCCCAGCGCCCCGGATCCCCAGGTTCTGGGCCGGTACCGGCCCCTGGCCATGCGGGAGCTGGGGGGCCAGACCCGCAGGACCCAGGAATTTCTCGCCCTCTACCGCCATCTGGCCCGGGAGGGCCACCGGCCCCTGGTGGTCAAGGGCATTGTCCTGCGCCGGCTCTATCCCCAGCCCGATGCCCGGCCCAGTGGGGACGAGGATCTGTGGGCGGGAGAGCCGGACTACCTTCCCTGCCATGGCTCCCTCCTGGCCTGGGGCATGGAGCCCTCCGATTCCCAGGCAGACCCCGGGCATACCGGGGAAATGGCCTATGGCCGACGGGGCAGCGAGCTGTATATCGAGCTGCACCGGGATCTGTTCCCGCCGGAGCTTCCCGGGGAGACGGGGTGGGATACCCTCTTTGCCGGGGCCATGGACCGGGCGGTGACGGTGGAGGAAGCCGGGGTGGAACTGCGAACCCTGGGCCATACGGACCATGTTACCTATCTGATTCTCCACAGCTATAAGCATTTTCTCCACAGCGGCTTTGGCATCCGCCAGGTCTGCGATCTGGTCCGGTTCACGGAAGTGTACGGGGATGGGATCCGGTGGGATACGGTGTGGCAGCGGTGCTGCCGTGTCCGGGCGGAGCGCTTTGCCGGGGCAATGTATGCCATCGGCCTGGAATATCTGGGTTTCTCCCCGGATTCCCTGCCCCAACCCTGGCGGGATTGCCGGGAGGATCCCGGGCCCATGCTGGCGGACCTTCTGGGGGCGGGAACCTTCGGGGACAGCTCCATGAGCCGCCGCCATTCCGCCAATATCACCCTGGGCGCTGCCCGGGGGGAGAAAAACGGCCTGGCGGCGAGTCTGTTCCCCAGTGCCGCATCCCTGGCGGGGCGCTATCCCTACCTGCGGGAGAAGCCCTGGCTCCTGCCCTGGGCCTGGGTCGGCCGGATGGCGGCCTATGCCCATCGCAGCGGCGGGGATGACGAGGCTCGGCAGAGTCTGCGCATTGGCCGGGAGCGGGTGGCGCTGATGCGCTATTACGGCATCGTGGATTGATATCCAAAGGCTCCCCGAAGTTCGGGGAGCAGTCTGCCGAACTCCGCCCCCAAAAGGCTCCCCTTAGCAAGGGGAGCTGTCGGCCGAGCAGGCCGACTGAGGGGAT
>CAYRYT010000092.1:0-6535 GCA_964428625.1 uncultured Oscillospiraceae bacterium
CGACCTGCTCGTTCAGGCCCAGGTTCAGGATGGTATCCATCATGCCGGGCATGGAGGCACGGGCGCCGGAGCGGACGGAGACCAGCAGGGGGTTCTCCAGGTCACCGAACTTCTTGCCGGTGATGGTTTCCAGCTTCTCCACATATTCCATGATCTGGGCCTGGATCTCGTCGTTGATCTTCCGGCCGTCGTCATAGTACTTGGTGCAGGCCTCGGTGGAAATGGTGAAGCCCTGAGGGACAGGCAGACCGATGTTGGTCATTTCCGCCAGGTTGGCACCCTTGCCGCCCAGCAGTTCCCGCATCTGGCCGTTGCCCTCGGTGAACAGATATACATACTTATGAGACATTACTATACCCCTTTCGTACTTTCAAAAGATTTCCTGCCCGGGGCAGGATTCCTACACTTTTGGGATTCTCTCCTCGAATGCGAGGATAGTATACCATGTAGAATTGGAAAAAGCAAATATTTTTGGAAAATATTCGGAATCTTTTCCCATTTTCCGTCGCCCTTTTCAAAAATCCGCCGGATTCAGCCGGGCCAGGCAGGCCGCCAGCCGTTCCAGCTCCTCCTCCCCGAGGCCCCCATAGCACACCACCAGGGTCCGCTCCTTTCCCGGCGGCGTGGGGCCCTGATAGCAGCTGCCCAGGGTGCGGACGCGGATGCCCAGATCTTCCAGCCGGGTCTCCAGGGCCCGGTCGGACAACTCCGTATCCACCCGCACCAGGAAATGGAGTCCCGCGTCCTCTTCCTGAACCGTCAGCCGGTCCGCCACGGGACAGGTGTGGAGAATTTCCAGCAGCCGGTTCCGCCGGCCCCGGTAGGCCTTGCGCATCCGGTTGATATGCTTTTCAAAATCCCCCTCCGCCAGGAACCGGGCCAGGGTATACTGCTCGAAGCTGGCCACGGTACAGCTGTAGAACCCCAGCTTCTCCCGGAACCGGTCCAGGAGGGCCGGGGGCAGCACCAGGTAGCTGATGCGGATGGAGGGCGCCAGGGTTTTGGAGAAAGTATTGATATAGATGACCTGGCCCGTGGGGTCCAGGGACTGGAGGGCCACCATGGGGTGGGCATCAAAACGGAATTCGGAATCGTAGTCATCCTCAATGATCCATCGCTCCGGATCCACGCGCACCCATTCCAGCAGCTCCAGCCGCCGCTTCATGGGGGTGACCAGGCCGGTGGGGAAGTGGTGGGCAGGGGAGATGTGGAGCACCTGGGCATCCCCCAGTTCCCCGGGCATCACCCCCTGGCTGTCCAGGCGCACCTCCCGCCAGGCCACTTCGTTGGCCCGGTAGATATCCCGGATCTTGCGGTAGCCCGGCTCCTCCAGGGCGTAGCGCCGGTCCCGGCCCAGTAGCTGGATCAACAGATTGTAGAGAAAATCGCCCCCGGCGCCCACCACCACCTGCTCCGGCCGGACGCCCATTCCCCGGAAGCCGGATAAATGGTCACAAATGGCCTGGCGCAGCTCCCAGACACCCTGATTGGGCATACTCAGCAGCAAGTCCCGGCCATAATCCAGCATCACAGACCGCTGGATGCGGCTCCACACGGTAAAAGGGAACTCCGCCGTACCGCCGCCGGTGAGATCCACCCCGTCCCGGCGGACAGGGGTCTCCGGCCGGGTCCGGGGCAAGGGAGCGGCGGGGATCCGCTCCACCGCCTCCACAAAGCAGCCCACCTTCTCCTCACTGCGGATGTAGCCCTCCGCCAGGAGCTGGTCATAGGCCCCTTCCACGGTGATGCGGCTGACCTCCAGGTGGAGGGCCAGGGCCCGCTGGCTGGGGAGCTTCTCCCCGGGGGCCAGAGTCCCGTCCAGAATATCCCGGCGGATGCACCGGTAGAGGACCTCATGCAGCGGGACCCCCGGGGCTTTTTTCAGTTCATATGTCAGCATGGCTGTCCCCCTCCGGCAGTGCCGGCCGCCGGCTCAAGCGGCTGCGAAGCCACACCAGACCCCGGTCTCCCCAGTCGAAGATCCGCTGGATGGTGAAGAACACCGTGGGGGTCATCAGCAGCAGGTTTGCCATCACCAGGGCGGTGCGCACATTCCCCGTATGCAGGTCGAACAGGCCGTCCAGGACGGTGAAGCACACCACCAGGGCCAGGGTCATGGCCAGCCAGATCAGCTGGCGGAAGCGGTCGAAGGGCTTGCACACCTGGAACAGCACCAGCAGGCCCACGACACCCAGAATAGCGGCGCTCACCGTGGAGGTTTCCTCCAGGGTCAGGCCAAAAACGGCCATGAAGGCCTGGGCCATGAGCACCACGAAGATATTGGTCAGACCGCCGGGGAAGGCCCGGCGAAGCACCCCGGGGAGGAACCGGCCCCGCACCCGCTCGTAATTGGGCTCCATGGCCAGGAAGAAAGAGGGAACGCCGATGGTCAGAGCGGAGATCACACTCAGGTGGATGGGCTGGAGGGGATAGGGCCAGTCGGTGAACAGGCTGATCAGCGCCAGGCCCAGGGAGAAAATATTCTTCACCAGAAACAGCGCCGCGGAGCGCTGGATGTTGTTGATGACCCGGCGGCCTTCTCCCACGATGCCGGGCATGGCGGCAAAATCCGAATCCAGAAGCACCAGCTGGGCCACCTGGCTGGCAGCCTGGGCACCGCTGGCCATGGCAATGCCGCAATGGGCCTCCTTCATGGCCAGAACATCGTTGACACCATCGCCGGTCATGGCCACGGTATGCTTCTGGGCCTTCAGGGCGGCGATGAGCTCCCGCTTTCGGTCCGGTGTCACCCGGCCAAAGACGGTGTAGCGCTGAACCGCCTCCCGAATTGCCTGGGGAGATCCCAGGGTAGACGCATCCACATAAGCCTCCGCCCCGGCGATCCCCGCCCGGAGGGCGACCTGGGACACGGTGACGGGATTGTCCCCGGAGATGACCTTAATGGCCACCCCCTGGCGGTCGAAGTAGCGGAAGGTCTCCGTCGCCGTCTCCCGGATCCGGCTGGTGAGGAGCAGGGCGGCCATGGGACGCAGGCGCTGGGGATCCAGGGCTCCCTGGGGCACCGCCCCGTCATAACCGGCGCACAGGAGCACCCGGTAGCCCTGACCGGACCAGGCCTCCACCCGGTCCCGGAGGCTGGCATAGCCGCTGCCCATGAGGAATTCCGGTGCACCCACCAGGAAGGCTCCCTGCCGGTCAAACTCGGCACCGCTCCATTTCTTTTCCGAATCAAAGGGGATCCGCCGGGTGCATTGCCTGCCGGGATCCCGGTCGAACAGTTCCTTCACCGCCCGGGCGGTGTCATTTTCCGGTTCCGGGGCAAAGAGGGCACCCAGCACGGCCTCCAATTTCTCCGGGGAGGCATCCCCCAGGGGAATCAGCTCATCCACCTCCATGGCGGCTTCGGTGATGGTGCCGGTCTTATCCACGCACAGCACATCCACCATGGCCAGAGTCTCGATGCAGTTCATATCCTGCACCAGCACCCGCTGGCCCGTGAGCTTCAGGGCAGACACGGCCATGGCCACGGAGGTCAGCAGGTACAGCCCCTCGGGGATCATGCCCACCAGGGCCGCCACCACTGCCTCGCCGCTTTCCCGCAGGGGCAGACCCAGCACCCGGTACTCCTGGTGGAAGAGGATCATACCCACAGGGATCAGGGCAATGCCCACCACCTGGATCAGCCGGTCCAGGGCCCGCATCATTTCGGATTTCGTCGCCTGGGGATTGGCCTTGGCCTCGGCGGATAGGCGGGCAGCAAAGGCATCGGCTCCCACCCGGGTCAGCTGCACCGCTGCCCGACCGCTGATGACGAAGGAACCGGACATGACCGGATCCCCCGGCCCCTTCTCCACCGGGTCTGCCTCGCCGGTGATGAGAGATTCATTGACCCGCAGGCTTCCCCGGCGTACTCGCCCATCGGCGCAGATCTGGTTGCCCGGGGCCAGGAGGACAATATCATCCCGCACCAGCTCCCGGGAGGGGATCTGCTCCCGGGCACCCTCCCGGATCACCGTCACCGGCTGGGCCGCCACCAGGGTCAGCCGGTCCACCGCCCGCTTGGCCCGAATTTGCTGGACGATACCGATGACCGTATTGGCCGCCGCCACCACCAGAAATGTCATATTCTTCACCGAGGATCCCACCAGCACCAGCACCACGGCCAGCACCAGAAACACCAGATTGAAAAAGGTAACGATCTTGGACAGGATGATCTCCCGTTCCGACTGGCCGGGGGGCTCCGGCGAACGGTTGTCCCAGCCCATTTCCCGGCGTTGGTTCACCTGGGCCCGGGTCAGGCCTCGATCCGCCGGCGGATCCAAAGGCTCCACAGGGCCGCGGGGAACATGATTGGGATCTTGTTTCTGTTTCATAGCCAGGCCTCCTGGGTTTTTTTCCATTTTATCACACCCCCGTCCAAAGGGAAAGGCCCGGAGCCTTAAGTTTTTCATAAAATTCACGAAAATCCCCCGGGGCCTCCCGAAAAAATCCACAGATTATGGGCTTGACCCCGGAGAAAAGCTGTGGTATCCTTTAAGGTAAGAATTCGGGCGAAAGCGGATTCTTTTTTTCCTATCTTTCAAGAAATACAGGCAAAGAGAGCGGTTATCAATGAAAAAGGCACTGACCTATCTGGTCATCATGGGTGTCGCGGTCATCTGCGCCCTGAACTATCAGCTGTTTATTTTTCCCAACCAATTCGCACCCTCGGGGCTTAACGGCATCTGCACCATGATCCAGCATGTCTTCGGCTTCAGCGTGGGCTATATGAGCCTGATCATCAACATTCCCCTGGCCCTGCTGGTCTTCTGGAAGGTGAGCAAGCCCCTGGCCCTGCGGAGCATGGTCTACTCCCTGACCTTCTCCCTGGTGCTGGTGCTCCTGGATGGGGTGGATCTGAGCCACTTCGCCTATGTCACCGACACCGGCACCAGCACCATCATGGGCCCCCTGGTGGCCGGTATCATCTACGGCAACTGCTATGTGTGGCTGCTGAAGGCCAGCGCCTACACCGGCGGCACGGATTTCATCGCCGCCCTGATCCACAAGTCCCGGCCTGACCAGAGCGTCCTGGGTCTGATCTTCACCCTGAATGTGGTGGTGGCCATTGTCTCCTACTTTGTCTATGATTTTCGCATCGAGCCGGTGATCATGTGTATCGTGTATATCTTCGCCAGCAACACCGTGTCCCAGCAGGCCATCCGCAGCGGGCAGAGCGCCATTCGCTTCGAGATCGTCACCGAGGATCACGCCGAGGATATCTCCCGGGACATCATCACCCAGCTCCGCCATTCCGCCACGGTCCATCCGGCCCGGGGCATGTACTCCGGCAAGGATACCTATGTGGTGGTGTGCGTGGTGAACAAATCCCAGATCGCGGCCCTGTCCGCCATTGTCAAGCGGTATCCCCATTCCTTCGCGGTGATGAGCGAGGTCAGTCAGGTCATGGGCAATTTCAAACACCTGACCAATGACGGCCGGTATCAGAAGGCGTATCTGGACGAGGGCGACGGCAAAGCCCTGTAACCCCGTCCGTTCATATACCAATATTTTACTTTCAGGAGGTCATACCCATGGCGTATTATTATCCGGAACCCAGCCACACCTTCAGCGAATATCTGCTGATCCCCGGCTACACCTCAGAGGACTGCATCCCCGACCGTGTCAGCCTGAAAACGCCCCTGGTCAAGTACCGCAAGGGCGTGGAAGAACCCGCAATTTCCCTGAATGTGCCCCTGACCTCTGCTGTGATGCAGTCCGTGTCCAACGACACCCTGGCCATCGCCCTGGCCAAGGAAGGCGGCATCAGCTTTATCTTCGGCTCCCAGTCCATTGAGAGCCAGGCGGAAATGGTGCGCAAGGTCAAGGGCTACAAGGCCGGCTTCGTCACCTCCGCCTCCAATCTGACCCCCGAGGCCACCCTGGCCGATGTGCTGGCCCTGAAAGAGAAGAACGGCTTCTCCACCGTGGCCATCACCCACGACGGCACCGCCAACGGCAAGCTCCTGGGCATCGTCACCAGCCGGGACTATCGCGTCTCCCGGATGGATCCCGCGGAGAAGGTCGCCAATTTCATGACCCCCCGGGCCAAGCTGGTCACCGCCCCGGCGGAGACCACCCTGAAGGAGGCCAACGACATCATCTGGGAGCATAAGCTCAACAGCCTGCCCGTGGTGGACAAGGACGACCACCTGATGTACTTCGTTTTCCGCAAGGACTACGCCTCCCACAAGGCCAACCCTCTGGAGCTTCTGGACGAGAAGAAGCGCTACCTGGTGGGTGCCGGCATCAACACCCGGGACTATGAAAAGCGGATCCCCGCCCTGCTGGAGGCAGGTGTGGATGTGCTGGTCATCGACTCCTCCGAGGGCTACACCTGCTGGCAGGCCAAGACCATCGCCTGGGTGCGGGAGCACTACGGCGACACCGTGAAGATCGGCGCCGGCAATGTGGTGGACAAGGACGGCTTCCGCTTCCTGGCCGAGGCCGGTGCGGACTTCGTGAAGGTGGGCATCGGCGGCGGCTCCATCTGCATCACCCGGGAGACCAAGGGCATCGGCCGTGGTCAGGCCAC
>CAYRYT010000093.1:0-6488 GCA_964428625.1 uncultured Oscillospiraceae bacterium
GCTCGGGGATATTCAGGTCGCCGTCATACTGGAGCATACCGGCAAACTTCACGCCCTCGAAGCCGGGACGGTCGAACTTGTCAAAATCCTTCCGGTCAAAGGCCAGGGAAATCTCCTGGGCCCGGTCACCCCGGAAGTTGAAGAGAATCACAGAATCACCGTTGGCGATCTTGGCCACGGGCTCGCCGTTTCTGGCCACCACAAAGGCGGGCAGATCCTGGTCGATGACACCGGACTCCGCCCGGTAGGTCTCGATGGCCTCCTTGGCGGAGGCGAACTGACGGCCCAGACCCTCCACATGGGTTCTCCAACCCAGCTCCACCATGGACCAGTTGGCTTCGTAGCGGTCCATGGTCACCTGCATACGGCCGCCGCCGGAGGCAATGGCGTAGTCGCAGCCCTCAGTGTTCAGCTCCGCCAGGACAGACTCCAGCTGGCCCACATACTCCAGAGCGGAGGTAGCGGGCACATCCCGGCCATCCAGGAGGATGTGGCAATAGGCCTTCTTCACGCCCTGGGCGTGCGCCTGGCGCAGCAGGGCGATGAGATGGTGGATATTGGAATGCACATTGCCGTCACTGAGCAGGCCCAGGAAGTGGAGGGCGTGACCGGCGTTGGCGTTGGCAACCAGCTCCTGCCAGGTGGCGGAAGCGTACAGGGTGCCGTTTTCGATGGACTCGCCCACCAGCTTTGCGCCCTGGGAATAGACCTGGCCGCAGCCCAGGGCATTGTGGCCCACCTCAGAGTTGCCCATATCGTCGTCGCTGGGCAGACCAACGGCCGTGCCGTGGGCCTTCAGGTAGGTGTGGGGGCAGGTAGCGAGCAGATGGTCCAGTGTGGGGGTCTTTGCGACCTTGACCGCGTCACCGCTGCCGCCGTCGCCCTTGCCAACACCGTCCATAATGACCAATACAATGGGTTTTTCCATGAAGATACCTCCATTAAGTATGTGAAAGTAAAAGTTTGCATGATTTGAGTTATACTATTTTACATCATTTCTTTCCAAGATACAACCCATTTTTGAAATTTTTTGTAACCAATTTTCAGCATCCCCCTTCCCAGGCCCCAAAAAGCCTCCCCCTGGTAGGGGGTAGGAAGGCCGCACCGGCTAAAGCCTCCCCCTGGTAGGGGGAGGTGGCAAAAATCTCTGATTTTTGCCAGAGGGGGTTGAGGGTTGGGACTTCTGAGGTAGTCAGTAGCTTCAATCCCCTCAGTCATGCTTCGCACGACAGCTCCCCTTACCAAGGGGAGCCTTTAGCCCTCTGTATTTAATTCATGGTGCCCTGGGAGCGGGCAAACAGCTGCCGGATCCGGTCCCGGAGTGCCTGGGTCTCGGGGGTATCTTCCCCGCCGTGGGTCTCGATCCACCGGGCGGAGGCACTTTGGGCCTGCTTCAGGGTGTCCAGATCGCAGCTGAGGCTGGCCACCTGGAACACCGGCAGCCCTGACTGGCGGGAACCGAAGAAATCTCCCGGCCCCCGCAGGGCCAGATCCTCCTCGGCAATGCGGAAGCCATCGTTGGTCTTGCACAGGGCTTTCAGCCGCCGCAGGGTCTCCTCGTTGCGGTTGTGGGTAGTCATAATGCAGTAGCTCTTGGCACTGCCCCGGCCCACCCGGCCCCGAAGCTGATGAAGCTGGGACAGGCCGAAGCGATCCGCATCCTCAATGATCATCAGCGTCGCATTGGGCACATCCACACCCACCTCGATCACCGTGGTAGCCACCAGGATATCCGCCTCCCCCCGGGCGAAGGCGGCCATGGTCGCCTCCTTCTCGCTGCCCTTCATCTGGCCGTGGAGCAGGGATACCCGCAGGTCTGGAAACACCGTTTGCCGGAGGGTCTGGGCCCAGGTCTCGGCGGATTTGATGTCCAGCTCGTCGTTTTCCGCCACGGCGGGGCACACCACGAAAATCTGGTTCCCCTGGGCCGCGTGCTTGCGGATAAAGGCATTGATCCGGGGACGGTAACTCTCCCCCACCAGGAAGGTATCCACCTTCTGCCGGCCGGGAGGCAGCTCATCGAGAACGGAAACATCCAGATCCCCGTACATCAGCAGAGCCAGCGTCCGGGGAATGGGAGTCGCAGACATGACCAGCAGATGGGGATCCGTACCTTTGGCGGAGAGATTGCTGCGCTGAGCGACGCCGAAGCGATGCTGCTCATCGGTGATCACCAAGTTCAGATCCCGGAATACGGTGGCATCGGACAGGAGGGCGTGGGTGCCCACGCACAGCTGGGCTTCCCCGGCGGCGATGGCCTCCCGGGCCAGACGCTTGTCCCGGAGGGACATAGAGCCGGTGAGCAGAACCGTCCGGATCCCCAGCCCATCAAAAAGCCTGGACAGGGACTGGAAATGCTGCTCCGCCAGGATCTCCGTGGGGGCCATCAACGCCGCCTGATGGCCGTTTTGAATGGCCAGGAATGCGGCAGCAGCGGCCACCATGGTCTTGCCGCTGCCCACATCCCCCTGGACCAGGCGGTTCATGGGAGTCCCCCGGGTAAAATCGGCCCGAATTTCCTCCACCGCCCGGCATTGGGCACCGGTGAGGGCAAAGGGCAGAGCCTGACAGAAGGGCTCCAGGGATAGTTGGCTATACACCGGACTGTGCTTCTGGGCCATGGCCTGGCGGGTCAGGGACAGGCCTGCGGAAAAGACAAAGAATTCTTCGAAAATCAGCCGTTTCTTCGCCAGTTCCGCCTGGGTCATGGAATCCGGATCGTGAATGAAGGTGTAGGCCTGCTCCGCTCCCAGAATGCCGTATTCCTCCCGGATGGCCTGGGGGATGATCTCCCGGGGCGGGTCGCAGATGGCCAGAGCCTGGCGGATGGTCTTGAACATCACGGCATTGGAAAGCCCCGCCGTCAGGGGATAGATGGGCAGCACCCGCCGGGTGGTCACCGGCGGAGCATCCGGGGACTCGAAGGTGGGGTTTGTCATATTATACCCGATAAAATCCCCGGAAACGGCACCGTAGAAGATGTATTCCTGGCCATAGTGGAGCTGCTCCGTGACAAAACGGTTGTTGAAGAAGGTCAGATTCAGCCGGGCGGAGTGATCTGCCACCTGGACCTTGGTGATATCCAGGCCCTTGCGGATATGGCTGGTTCGGGGGGTGTTCATCACCATGGCCCGGAAGCAGGCGGGCTTGCCCACCTCCAGCTTCTCGATGGGCACCAGGACGGTGCGGTCCTCATAGCCCCGGGGAAAATGGCAGATCAGATCTTGCAGCGTATGGATTTGCAGCTGCTCCAGTTGCTTGGCACGGGCGGAGCCCACGCCTTTGAGGATGGTAACAGGATCGGTTAATCGGGCCATAAGCGCCCCCCTTTCTGACAATCAGTATACCACAAACCACGCCCCGGGGAAAGAAAAAAATGCAAATCACCAAAGCCTCCCCCTACCAGGGGGTAGGATGGTTGCACCGGCCCAAGCCTCCCCCTACCAGGGGGAGGTGGCACGGCGAATGCCGTGCCGGAGGGGGTGGAAGGTAACGATGTCCCCGGCAGTCGGATGTATGCGACCCGTCGCAGCCAGGGTCCGCGCCTTTCGCAAATATCCAACCTTCAATCCCCTCAGTCGGCCTGTTCGGCCGACAGCTCCCCTTGCTAAGGGGAGCCTTCGTTACCAGCCTTTCCGGCTCGGCGGGGACGCTCAGGAATTGTTATCTTTCGGGCCGATTAAGAATCGGCCCCTACCTGGGCCCGGTGAAACTGACCGACATTTACCGGAATCCGGGCTAAAATCCCCTCAGTCGGCCTGCTCGGCCGACAGCTCCCCTTACCAAGGGGAGCCAATTAGCCGGCCAGCTCTCCGAACTATGGGGAGCCTTTGTTACCTGCATTTCCGGTTCGGCAGAGGCCATTTGGGCATGAAAAAACTCCCTGCCGATGAAATCGGGAGGGAGATATTTTCAGAGAAATCAGGCCAGCTTGTTCAGCTGCACGGTCATGCTGCTCTTCTTGCGGGCAGCGTTGTTCTTGTGCAGCAGACCCTTGCTGACACCCTGGTCAACAGTCTTGACAGCCAGCTTGTAAGCGGCCTCGGCGGCAGCCTTGTCACCGGCAACCACAGCGGCGTTGAACTTCTTCAGAGCGGTTCTCAGCTCGGACTTGTCAGCCTTGTTCTTCTCGTAAGCGATCTTGGAAGAAATGACATCCTTCTTAGAGGACTTGATGTTGGGCATGTATGGCACCTCCTATTCCTTTCGTCTAGTTTACGCACTTACCCATTATAACGGTTTTTGCAAGAAAATCAATACCTTTTTTCAAAAAATTTCCCGCTCTTGTAAATTCCCTTCCCGGTGTGCCCCTTTGTCAAGGGGAAATTTTCCAACCAGCCACAGAGGGCTTGGTCACAATGCGCCTTGGAAAAAAATGCGCAAAATGTCGAATTCCGGAAAAGTCCCTTATGTCAACCGAAAAGCCCCTTCCTCAGCTGTGCACAACTGTGGAAAACTCATGTGGAAAACTCTGGGGAGAATGTGGAAAAGTGAGAGTTTTCAACAGGTATTTTAAAAACGGCCTGGGGAAAACCCAGGCACCGCCTTGTGGAAAAATCCCGCCGCCAGCTTCCCATTCCGGGGCAAAAAGGTGGCATTATGTCATCGCCCGTTCCGGGGCCTGCCCAGGGGAAAGGTGGGGAAAAAGTTGGAGGTTTCCGTAAAAGCGTCGGATTCGGCTGGACCTGGCCCAGGTCGTCTGACTGTATTTTTGTGAAAAACCAACAAAAGCCCATGGTGTATGATTTTTCCCCCGGGGGAAATACTTTTCCCAGATATCATCGCCACAGGAGGATTTGTATGCAGGGAAAGGTAGAGATCTGCGGTGTCAACACCGCCCGGCTGGCAACACTGTCTCAACAGCAGATGGACACGCTGCTTCTGCGGGCCCGGGCTGGGGATGAACAGGCCCGCCAGGCCCTCATTGAGGGAAATCTGCGGCTGGTGCTGTCGGTGATCCAGCGCTTCGACAAGCGTGGAGAAAGCCCCGACGACCTGTTTCAGGTGGGATGCATCGGTTTAATGAAGGCCATCTCCAATTTTGATCCCGCAAAAAATGTCCGTTTCTCCACATATGGCGTTCCCATGATCGCCGGAGAGGTTCGCCGCTACCTGCGGGACAACGCCCCGATCCGGGTGTCCCGATCCCTGCGGGATGTGGCCTACCGGGTGCTCCAGTGCAAAGAGGCCCTGGTGACCCGGCTGGGGCGGGAGCCTACCCTGGAGGAGATTGCCCGGGAGCTGGATCTTTCCGGTGAGGAGGTCAGCCAGGCCCTGGACGCGGTATGCGCCCCGGTGAGCCTGTATGACCCGGTGTACGCCGACGGCGGAGACCCTCTGACCGTGATGGACCAGCTGGGGGATCACAAAAATACGGAGGCAGCCTGGATGGAGCACATCGCCCTGGGTACGGCCTTCGCCAAACTGGGCAGCCGGGAGAAGGCCATTCTCCGGGCCCGGTTTTACGACGGCAAGACCCAGATGGAGGTGGCCGGTGCCCTGGGGATCTCTCAGGCCCAGGTCTCACGCCTGGAAAAGGGCGCCATTTCCGCCATGCGCAAGGCCGTCAGTGTCAGTTGACCCGCAATGCCTCCTTCTGGCAGGTGTGTGCACCGCCAAAGCCTCCCCCTACCAGGGGGAGGTGGCAAAAATCTACGATTTTTGCCAGAGGGGGGTGGGAGGTAACGATGCCCTCAGCAGTCGGATGGATGCACCGCACCGATGTAGGGGCCGATTCTTAATCGGCCCGTCGCGGCCTCTGGCCGCGCCCTTGCGAATGCCTGACCTTCAATCCCCTCAGTCATGCTGTTCGCATGACAGCTCCCCTTACCAAGGGGGAGCCAATTAGCCGGCCAGCTCCCCGAATTATGGGGAGCCTTTTCTGGATTTCGGTTCTATTTTCGCCGGGGGATACATAGGCTATGCCCAAAGGAGGGATGGGCATGGGCTGCCGGTTTACTGAGCTGCAATGCAAGGAAGTCATCTGCCTGGGGGATGGGCGGCGGCTGGGATTTGTGTCGGATGTAACGGTGGAGGTCCCTGACGGTCGGGTGGTGGCCCTGATCGTCCCCGGGCCCTGCCGGTTCCTGGGCCTGTTTGGCCGGCGGGAGGATTACATCCTGCCCTGGGAGTGCATCCGCCGGATCGGCCCGGACATCGTGCTGGTGGATGTGAAGCCCGATGCCTGCCGCCATCCCCGGAGCAAACCCGGGTGGTTTTGACAGAGGGGACGGCTCTTTCTGAAAAAAACCGTATATTCCCAAAAAATATTGGAAAAAATACTTGCAAAACCATTTCCTTTCCGCTATAATGAATCAGCATGGGCCAAACCCATGACTATCTTGATCTCACACACCCGGGGACCGGAAGCTCCCGTGCTCATCCGAGCGGGCTGACGGGATGATCGGGGTGGAGGAAAAACAAAAGGAGAAACTAAAAATGGCTGTCGTATCTATGAAGCAACTGCTGGAGGCCGGTGTTCACTTCGG
>CAYRYT010000094.1:0-6487 GCA_964428625.1 uncultured Oscillospiraceae bacterium
AACACTAGAACCTGAATCTAGCGAGTCTACCAATTCCACCACTCGCCCATATAAAGATGTTCGTGGTGGAGACTACAGGACTCGAACCTGTGACCTCATGCGTGTGAAGCATGCGCTCTAACCAGCTGAGCTAAGCCTCCGTGCCGGAACGAATAGGATTATATCACAAATACAGAATTTGTCAAGCGCTTTTTGAAAATATCTTGCGATTTTTTCAAAATGTGCTATGCTATCTCCAAAGAGGTGAGAAAATGCGCTATCCCCCCATGATTCCGGGCACCTTCCTGTCCCGGCCCAACCGATTCATCGCCCATGTTCTCCTGGATGGCCGGGAGGAGATCTGCCATGTGAAAAACACCGGCCGCTGCCGGGAGCTGCTGGTTCCCGGTGTTCGGGTCTGGTGCTGCCCCGGCACCAATCCCAACCGCAAGACAAAATACGACCTGATTGCCGTGAAAAAAGGGCCGCTGCTGATCAATATGGATTCCCAGGCCCCCAACGCCGCTGCCCGGGAATGGCTCCTGGCCGGCGGACTTGGCCCGGTAGAGAATTTGCGGGCGGAGACCGTCCATGGTGACTCCCGGTTCGACTTTTCCTTCACCCGTGGGGGCATTCCCTGCTTCCTGGAGGTGAAAGGCTGCACCCTGGAGCAGGACGGAATCTGCGCCTTCCCCGATGCCCCCACCCTCCGGGGCACCAAGCACCTGCGGGGTCTGATTCAGGCCCGGGCGGAGGGCTACGGTGCCTATGTCCTGTTCGTCATTCAGATGGAAGGCCCCCGGCTGTTCCGGCCCCACGACCAGCGGGACCCCGCCTTTGGTCAGGCCATCCGGGAGGCGGCAGCCGCCGGGGTGGAGATTCTGGCCATGGACTGCACCGTAACCCCGGAATCCTTGACCATCCGGGCTCCCGTTCCCTTGGGCCTGTGAAGGACGGTCACCGGCCCAGACTTTCCTCCAGGGCCTGGAAATGGCTGTAGAATTTTCCGATGTGCAGCCCATCCACCAGGGCGTGGTTGCACTGGATGTGCAGAGGCATGAGCATTCGCGCCCCCTCCCGGAGGAACTTGCCGAAAACGATCCGGGGATTATAGTCCGCCGGAATGGGTGCCGGCTGGATGCACTGGGTGAAGGCCACCCAGGGCACGCAGGAGACGAAAATCAGATCCGTTTCATCCTCCTGGGTACTGGCAAAGCCATGACGGGTCATGGCCTCATCCTGGCAGGCCTTGCCATAGGGCAGGAATTCCTCCAGGCTTCGGCGGCAATCCGTGCGGCAATTGCAGAAGGTCTCGTCCGCCAGGGCCACAGTGTGGGCGGTATCGCAGTGGTCAAACTCCAGGATCTCCCCATTCACCACCCGCTGGCGCAGCTCCGGCACGGCGTTGGCCGCCTGGGCCGCTGCCCACAGACAAGCCTGGAAGGGGGATTCCCCCCGGGCCTTGGCATAGGCCAGCAGATTGGTCACCTCCACATTGGCGGTCATCCCCACATAGGGATAGGCCAGGGAGTTGAAATACGCAAAGTGGCTCTTTCTGGGATACGATGCCATATCAATCACTTTCATGGTTCCATTCCTCCAAAAGGCCCGGCAGCTGAGCCAGGGCCCTGATCTCATAGTCGATGGTAATATCCTCCGGCCGGGGAAGGCCGGCGGGATTGACCCAGCAGGCGGATATTCCCGCATTGTTCGCCCCCCGCATATCCGAGGTCAGGCTGTCCCCCACCATCATCGCCTCCTCCCGGCGGAAACCGGGGATCCGGTCAAAGCAGGCTCGGAAAAAGGCAGGGTCGGGCTTGGGCACGCCGATCTGCTGGGATACAAATACCTGTTCAAAATAGGGGTAGAGCCCGGCACCGGTCATTCGCCCATGCTGGACGGAAGCTGTGCCGTTGCTGGCCAGGAACAGCCGGTATTTCCGGGACAGGGCCCCCACCGCCTCCCGGGCACCGGGCAGGAAATCGTGGCCCAGGGCCAGCGCCTCCTCGTATTCCCGGGCACAGCCTTCCGGGTCAGCCCCCTGGCCCAGCTGGGCAAACAGCGTCCCAAACCGGCCCACCAGCACTTCCTCCCGGGTCAGCTCCCCCCGTTCCAGCCGTTGCCAATGGGCCTGGTTGATGGTGTGGTACCGGGCCAGGACAGCCTCCGTGGGCTCCACACCATAGTGTACCAAGGTCCGGGCCAGGGCCTCCCGCTCCGCCTTGTGAAAATCCAGGATGGTATCATCCAGGTCCAGGAAGAGAAATCGTATCATGGCCTTATCCCCTGCGGGCCACGATTGCGTTGGCGATCCGGGCAAATTCCCCAATCCCCAGGGTCTCCCCCCGGACATTGGCATCGAAGCCGACCTGGGCCAGGAGCTCCGCCGCACCGGTCTTACCCAACTCCGGGAAACCGGAGGCCAGGCCGTTGCTCAGCTTCTTCCGGCGCATGGCAAAGCTGGCCCGGACGGTACGGAAGAAAATATCCCGGTCCAGGATCTCCCAGGGCCGCTCCCGGCGAACCTTCAGCTGGATCACAGCAGAGGTCACCTTGGGCTGGGGCAGGAAGCAGTGGGCCGGCACATCGAACAGCAGCTCCGGCTCTGCGTAATACTGGCAGAATACGGTGAAGGCACTGTAGTCCGGGGAACCGGGCTTGGCGGCGATGCGCTGGGCAACTTCCTTCTGGACCATGACGGTGACGGAGTCAAAGCAGTCCGCTTCCAGCAGGGCGGTGAGAATGGGGGATGTAATATAGTAGGGCAGATTGGCGCAAGCCATGGGCCGCAGCCCGGCAAACTTCTCCGCCACCAGAGCGGGAACGTCCAGCTTCAGGACATCCTTCCAAAGGATCTCCAGATTTTCAATTTCTCCCACGGTCTGGGCCAGAATGGGCTTCAGCCGGGTATCCACCTCCACGGCGCAGACCTTCCCCGCCCGCAGGCAAAGCTGCTGGGTCAGGGGCCCGATTCCCGGGCCGATTTCCAGCACACCGGCGGTGGCATCCACCCCGGCATCCTGGGCGATCTGCTGGGGCACCCAGGGGGCGATCAGGAAATTCTGTCCCTTCGCCTTGGAAAAATGGAAGCCATGCTCCGCCAGCAGGGGCTTCATCACATAAATATCGCAAACATCGATCATAGCAAGACCACCTTATTTATATCACAAAATGGAGTTCGTCAAAAAACGCCTTTCTGACTGGTATTATACCAGCAGAAAGGCGTTTTTGCAATCATTTTCAGCCCAGGATATAGACCTTGCAGGCCCGGCGGCCGAACTGGAAGCACTCGGCGGTGGTGTCGTAGTACAGATCCACCCGGTTGCCGTTGATGGCACCGCCGCAGTCCTCCGCGGTGCAGATGCCATAGACATACTTGCCGTCGTTGCTGACAATGAACATCCGGGTTCCATAGGGAATGACCCGGGGATCCACGGCAATGGCGCCCACCCGGGCGATGGTGCCTGTGGCGGTGTAGATGCCGCAGCCCTCGTCGGTGTTGGTGTAAGCAGTGGCCTCCACCTGGAGCATATCCCGGTAGGTCAGCACATCCCCCTCGGCGGTGACGATGATGCCGTTGCCGATCTTGGGGGCATTGCCGGTCGCCTCACCGGTGCCGGTACCCAGTGCCACGATCTCATCCACGGGCTGGGTGGTCACCGTCTCCTGGAGCACATTGCGGCTGGTTTCCAGGCCGTTGACATAGACCACGCTGGCCTTCACCAGCATCTGGCCGTCCTCACCGGGGATCAGCACCTGGCTGTGGCCCTCGGGCAGGGAAGGATCGTTGACATACACGGTCTCATGGGCCAGGGCGGCGGAATAGGTCTCGTATGTACGGACGGTGCGGCTGATGATCAGCTCCATGCCGTCCCAGGTCTCGCTGTCCAGGGGCTGGGACACGGTGGTGTCCTGATCCAGTGTGATGTTCAGCCGGGCCAGGAGTTCCTCCACGGTCTCACCGAAGGTATCCACCACCATCTGCTGGCCGCAGTGGTCCACAGTAATGGTCTGATTGCGCTGGACAGTGATCTCAGAAACACCATTGCCTTCCCAGGCAGTGTAAGTATCATCCTCATCCAGGTTCAGACCTGCCTGGGCCAGCACCGTGGCCGGATCGGTGGCAGCGCTGGTGTAGATCACCACGGTATCGCCGTCGGTGATCACGAAAGTATTCTGGGCAAACGCGGTCTGGCTCAGCAGCAGAAGCATGCAGGCCAGGGGCAGGACCATGAAGATCAGGCGGATCCAAAGCTCCCCCCGCATCCCAAAGAAATGACTGCTTTTTTTCATGGGACAGGTTCCTCCTTTCAGGAATCTCGGGTGTATTCTCCCGTTTCAAAAACGATGGTATCAAAAGGTTACAATTTGTTTCCTGTATCGAAATACGAAAGCATTATAACAAATTATTTAAAAAAGTCAAGTCTTTTCAGTCAAACTCCGTAAATCGACAACTTTTTGAAAAATTATGTAAATCACTTTATGTAAACTCATCCTAAAAGTATTCCGTTTTTCTCTCAATTGCGACTCCGTTCCGGTGGCAAATAGTTACAGGTGTTTACATAAGTGCCATAATAATGTAACTAAAAAAATTTTTCCGGCACTGGGATTATGGAGACCGATTCCCGGGGAAAATCTTTGTGAGAAATCACACGAAACCCATTGACAAGCCGGCGGTTTTGTGCTAAATTGCTCCTATAGAAAAGCTGTGACGAAGACACGCGCCCCGGAGAAGCTGCCCAGAGAAGGATCCGTTTGGTGAGAGGATCCCGCAAACCTGACCGGTGCGATACCACTTCCGAGCTGTGTTGGCGGAAATGCCACACCGGGAACGCCCGTTACCGCGTCAATGAGTGGCAGGTTATGTCAACCTGCAACCAGGGTGGAACCGTGGAATAAATTTTATTTATCCCACCCCTGATTTCGTCAGGGGTGGGGCTTTTTTATACCCTCCCCCGAATCAAAAAGGAGGAAATCACCATGTCCGAAGAAAATCTGTACACCTTTGAAAACCCCGAGTACTGCAAGACCTACTGGCATACCTGCGCCCACATCATGGCCCAGGCCGTGAAGCGCCTGTGGCCCGAGGCCCAGCTGGCCATCGGCCCCGCCATCGAGGAGGGCTGGTACTACGACTTTGACGCCCCCTTCTCCTTCACCCCCGACCATCTGGCCAAGATCGAGGCGGAGATGAAGAAGATCTGCAAGGAGCGGCTGCGCCTGGAGCGTTCCGTCAAGAACCGGGAGGATGCCCTGGCCTGGGCAGATGCCCATAACGAGCCCTACAAGCGGGAGCTGATCGAGGATCTGCCGGAGGATGCCGAGCTGTCCTTCTACACCCAGGGCGAGTACACCGACCTGTGTGCCGGCCCCCACCTGGATCACACCGGCCGGGTCAAGCACAACGGCTTCAAGCTGACCAAGTCCTGCGGCGCTTACTGGCGGGGCGATTCCAACCGGAAGATGCTCCAGAGAATTTACGGCATCGGCTTCCCCAGCAAGGATGAGCTGGAGGACTTCCTGAAGAAGCAGGAAGAGGCCCTGAAGCGGGACCATAACAAGCTGGGCCGGGAGCTGGAGTTCTTCACCACCGTGGAGGAGATCGGCCAGGGCCTGCCCATCCTGCTGCCCAAGGGCGCAAGAGTCATCCAGACCCTGCAGCGCTGGGTGGAGGACGAGGAGCAGAAGCGGGGCTACCTGCTGACCAAGACCCCCCTGATGGCCAAGTCCGACCTGTATAAGATCTCCGGCCACTGGGATCACTACCTGGACGGTATGTTCGTCCTGGGAGATCCCCACGACGAAACCAAGGAGTGCTTCGCGCTGCGGCCCATGACCTGCCCCTTCCAGTATCAGGCTTACCTGAACCGGGCCCGTTCCTACCGGGACCTGCCTATGCGCCTGGGTGAGACCTCTACCCTGTTCCGCAACGAGGACTCCGGCGAGATGCACGGCCTGATCCGTGTCCGCCAGTTCACCATTTCCGAAGGCCACATCATGCTCCGCCCCGAGCAGCTGGAGGAGGAGTTCAAGGGCTGCCTGGAGCTGGCAAAATACTGCCTGGATACCGTAGGTATGCTGGAAGACTGCACCTTCCGCTTCTCCCAGTGGGATCCCGCCAAGGCTGGCACCAAGTATATCGGCACCCCCGAGCAGTGGGATGAAGCCCAGACCATCATGGGCAAGATCCTGGATGACCTGCAGGTGGACTACACCGTGGGCATCGACGAGGCTGCCTTCTACGGCCCCAAGCTGGATATTCAGTATAAGAATGTCTTCGGCAAGGAGGATACCATCGTCACCATCCAGGTGGACCAGCTCCTGGCAGAGCAGTTCGGCATGGAATATACCGATGCCGACGGCCAGAAGAAGCGCCCCTATATCCTCCACCGCACCTCCCTGGGCTGCTACGAGCGGACCCTGGCCTACCTCATCGAGAAGTACGCCGGTGCCCTGCCCCTGTGGATGATGCCCACCCAGGTCAAGGTCATGCCCATCACCGACCGGG
>CAYRYT010000095.1:0-6428 GCA_964428625.1 uncultured Oscillospiraceae bacterium
ATATAATTTTTTGACCTTTAAGAAATTTAGACTTGACTTTTATTAGCAGGTCTGTCAGGAACGGACCCAGTGGTAATGCCAGTAGGACTGCTCGGCCATGCTGATCTGGAACATATCCATATCGTACCGGTCCTGTTGCTCCCGGTAGGCCATTTCCCACTCGGGATCGAAGAAATAATCCGCACCGTCAATCTCAATGACCACCCAGCCGTGGGGCTGATCGGTGGAGGTGGCGGTTCCGCTGAGGCAGTAGGCCTCGTAGCCCAGCCCCCGGGCCAGGGCCCAGAAGGCGGCGGCATAATTGTAGCAATTTCCCCGGCCGGTGGTGAACATATCCTTGGCATCTTCGATCTCCCAGCCGGTATCTCCCAGGGCATAGGAATTCTTCCGCAGATAGCGGAAAGAATCCCGGCTGTATTCGAAGGCCAGGCGGAGCAGATCCAGCCCCTGGGCCTGGGGATTAGCGGCGGAGAGGGTGTTCAGAATATCGGCAACGGTGGCATCCAGCTCCTGGTCACCGGAGGTGTAGCGGCCGTCAGGGCCGAAATACAGATCCCCGACCCAGTCCTCCCGCAGGAAGTGGCCGTCTTCACGGACGCAGTAGAGCCAGCCATCCAGGTTGACAAAGCCCGGGGCCAGAGCGCTGGGCAGATCCAGTTCCAGCCAACGCTGGCCTTTGGCCGAGGGGGTGTGGGCCACGGCGCTTTCCAGCAGGGAGGCGAAATCGCCCCGGTCCGGTGTTACATCCGGGGGAAGAAGCCCATCCTGAGGAACCAGAAGCGGCTCATCCGTTCCCCGGCCCAGAAGGGCGCACAGGACCACGGCAAATTGGCTCCGGGTCACATCCCCGGCAGTCAGGTGAGAAAGGGCCGCCTGCAGTTCATCCTCCGGGAAGAAGCGGGATAACACAGTCCGGAGGCTTTGACCGGAGACAGGATCGGCACCCACAGGCATTCCGGGGAAGTACATCCGGGCTTCCGGAGTGGCAAGGGCTTCCAGGGCGGCGAGAAGATCGTCCCCCGTGAGGGGTGCATCGGGATGCAAGAGCCCGGCCTCATCGCAGAACAGGAAGGGCTCGTGGCGGGACAGAAGGGGATAGAAGGCGGCGGTATACACCGTATCCCCGGTGACCGGGATGGTCTCCGGCTGGATGGCGGTACCGGTATCGTCGGTCCAGTAGCGGAAGGTCAGTCCCGGAACCTGGGCACGAACGGCGGCGGGGCAGCTGCCCAGAGGAATCTGCTGCTGCTCGCACAGGGTTGCCCCCAGATAGAAGCGGACGGTGCAGGTGGCGGGGGCCGCCTGGGTGGTCGTATCGGGGACGGAAGCCTGACAGCCGCCGAGAACCAGGGCAAGGAGAAGGATAAATTGGAGAAATCTCTGCTTCATGGCCTTCCCTCATCCCAGAAACCGGGGGACGATCCCGGTGGCAATTACGGAAACCAGCTGCTCCACTTCCTGGGCGGTGGTATCCCGGCTCAGGGAGACCCGGAAGGAGCCGTCGATCACCTGGGGGGACAGGCCCATGGCCTCCATCACATGGCTCCGGTGGCCCTTGGCACAGGCGGAACCGGCGCTGACGCAGATCCCGGCATCCTGGAGCACATTGATGGAATTCTGGGTGGGAACCCCGGGGATGGACAGGGAGAGAATGTGGGGCGCATCATGGCCACCGTTGACGACGACCCCGGGAATGACGGAAAGCCGGGCGATGCACGCGTCCAGCAGAGCCTTCTCCCGGAGACTGTCCTCCCGGAAGGTAGCGCTGACGGCCTCACAGGCGGCGGCAAAGCCAAGAATGGCCGGGATGCCCTCGGTGCCGCTGCGCAGACCGCTTTCCTGTCCGCCGCCCTGGATCAGGGCCGGGAAGGATCGGAGCCGGGGGCTGATGTACAGTGCGCCGCAGCCTTTGGGGCCGTGGACTTTATGGGAGGAGATGCTGATCAGATCCGCCCCCAGCTGCCTGGCGTTGAAGGGCACCTTCAGGAAGCCCTGGACTGCGTCGGTATGAAAGATGGCATTGGGGGAGAGTTTGTGGGTGAGCTTGGCCATTTTCTCAATGGGCATCACGGAGCCGGCTTCGTTGTTCACCATCATGATGGACACCAGAATGGTGTCCGGCCGGAGCGCGGCCTTCAGGTCGGCCAGGGAGATGTTGCCCAGGGCATCCGGCTGGAGATAGGTCACGGTATACCCCTGGGACTCCAGATCCTTCATGCAGTGGAGTACGGCATGGTGCTCGATGGCGGTGGTGATGATGTGCTTGCCTCGCTTGCCCAGGCGCTTGACGGTGGCATAAATGGCCCAGTTGTCCGCCTCCGTGCCGCCGGAGGTGAAATACACCCGATCGGATTCGGCACCCAGGGCGGCGGCAACTTTGTGCCGGGCCGCCCGCAGCTCCCGGGCGGCATCGATGCCGAAATCGTACAGGGCGCTGGGATTCCCCCAGCATTCGGTCAGGGCTTTGGTCATAGCCGCCACAGCCTCGGCACAGGGCTTGGTGGTGGCGGAATTGTCTAAATAGATCATGTTCTTCACTTTCCTACACAGAATCGTTCAAAAATCCGGGCGGTGATGTCCTCCCGGACGGTGGCGCCGGTTACCTCCCCCATGGCTTCCATGGCCTCTTCCACATCGGTGAGCACCGCGTCGGGGGTCTGTCGGAGGCGAAGGCCCTGCAGGGCAGCAGCCAGGGCTTCCTGTGCCCGGCGAATGGCATCGTGCTGCCGGGCGTTGGTCAGGATGGAACCGTCGCAGGGGGTCTCCCCCGCAAACATTTCGTCCACCACATCGGCCAGCTGCTCCAGTCCTTCGCCGGTCTTGGCACAGATGGGAATGACGGTCATAAAGGGCAGGTCCCCGGGTACCACGGCACAGCCCATATCCCGCTTGTTGATCAGGGCAATGGCATAGGGGTGGTCACAGCAGAAATCCATGACCTGGGTATCCTCCGGGGTCAGGGGCTGGGAGCCGTCGCAGACAATAATCACAAGATCCGCGTTTTTTGCCGCCTGCCGGGACCGGTCCACGCCCAAGGCTTCGATTTTGTCCCCGGTTTCCCGGATGCCTGCCGTATCGATGAGCCGCAGCCGGGTGTGGCCCAGGAGAACGGTTTCCTCAATGGTGTCTCGGGTGGTTCCGGCGACCTCCGTGACGATGCAGCGCTCATAACCTGCCAGGGCATTGAGCAGACTGGATTTTCCCACATTGGGACGGCCCACAATGGCGGCGGACACGCCCTGGCGCAGGATCCGACCCTGGTTGTAGGTTTGCAGGAGATGGGCCAGGGCCTTTTCATCATTTCGCAGGGCAGTTTCATAGCGCTCCAGGCCGAAGTCCTCGATGTCCTCATCGGGATAGTCCAGCACCGCATGGAAATGACTGCACAGATCGGTCAGGTTGTCATAAATCGGGGCCAGCTTTTTCTGGAGAAGACCGCCCACCTGCCCCGCCGCATTGGCGGCGGCATCGGCGGTTTCCGCTTCAATCAGGTCGATCACGGCTTCCGCTTGGGTCAGATCCAGCTGACCGTTGAGAAATGCCCGCTTGGTGAATTCACCCCGTCCGGCGGGCCTGGCGCCTGCTTGATACAGGGCTTCCAGCCCGGCGGAGAGTACCGCCGGGGAGCCGTGACAGTGAAATTCTACGGTATCCTCCCCGGTGTAGCTGTGGGGGCCCCGGGTATAAACGGCCATGCACTGGTCAATGACCCGCCCCTCCCTATCTCGGAGACTGCCCAGGATGAGCTTCCGGTTGGGAGCGGATTCCAGGGGATAACCGGCATTGGGGGTAAAGATTTTTCCGGCAATCCGGGCGCAGTCCTCACCGGACAGGCGCAAAATGCCAATGGCGGAAACCTGGTTTCCTGTGGAAATGGCGGCTATGGTATGGGACATGAATCGTCCTCCTTTGCATTCAGAATCGGCAATCTAGCAAAACCTGGTAATTCCAGAATATCATATCACCGATTGCCTGGGATTGCAATTGGGATATTCCCGGATTTTTGGGATAAACTGACGGGGGAGGGGATGAAATGGAGGAAAATCAAAAGGAACCGGTGACGGATGAAGCGATCCGGGCCCAATTCCGGGAAGCGGCGGATTTTGTTCGGCGGCCTCTGGTGTGCCGGGGCTATACCTTATATACCTATGCCATTGACGGCCTGACCTCCGGGCGGGACATTTCGGACTATATCGTTAAGCCCATTGCCCGGGGGATTCCCGGGGATACCATGGAGGAGCTGTACCACCATGCTCTGGCGGGGTGCATTTATAATAGTGTTGCCTCCCCCTGCGAGGATTTGGAAACCGTGGCGGGGAAGCTGGTGAACGGATTCTGTGTCGTTCTGTTTCCCGGGGCAGGTGCCCTGGCCTTTGAGGTCAAGACCGGGGATAAGCGTGGCCCGGCACCGCCGGAGGTGGAAAACACGGTCAAAGGCCCCAAGGATGCCTTTGTGGAAACCGTCCGTTCCAATACCAGCCTGGTTCGGCGGCATCTTCGCTCCCCGGATCTGGGAATCTATGAGACCCGGGTGGGGCGGCGGAGTCTGACCAATGTTTCTCTGGTTTGGCTGACGGGACTAACCAATGATACCTTGGTAGAGCGGATGAAAGCCCGCCTGGCCCGGATCGATATCGATGGCCTTCTTTCTCCGGCGGCGGTAGAGGAGTATGTCACCGGTTCCAGGGCAACGGCCTTCCCCCTTCTGCAATATACGGAGCGGACGGATACCTTCTGCCAGGGGATTTTAGAAGGCCGCATTGGCCTTCTGGTGGATGGACTGCCCCTGGGATATCTGGCACCGGCGACCCTGACCTATCTGATGTCCAGCCCGGAAGACCGGGGGAAGGATTTTTTGACAGCGTCGGCGCTGCGCCTGCTGCGCTACGGAGCCCTGATCCTGAGCCTCCTTTTGCCGGGGATCTATATCGCCCTGGCGACCTTTCATCAGGACTGGATTCCCCTGGCTATGCTCCGGGCAATGATCGAAAGCAAGAAAAATGTTCCCTTCTCCACCACGGCGGAGGTTCTGGGGCTGCTGCTGGCCTTTGAATTGCTCCAGGAGTCCGGTGTCCACCTGCCCCAGGCAGTGGGACAGACGGTATCTATTATAGGTGGTATTGTGGTGGGGACGGCGGCGGTGGAGGCCGGGCTGATTTCGCCGGTGGCGCTGATGGCGGTGAGCATTGCCGGTGTCTGCGGCTTTGTGCTGCCCAATCGGGACCTTGCGGAGGGCGTTCGCATCTGGCGCTTTGCAATCGCCGTGCTATCCGCCTGGGCGGGGCTTTGGGGGACGGTGGCGGGAACGGGGATGCTCATCATCCATCTGGCAGGGCTGAAATGCCTGGGCGTACCTTATCTGGCCCCCAACCGGCCCCTGGGAGAAGGGGGTGGATTCTTGCGTCTGCCCCTGGGCCGCATGAAACAACGGGATGCCCACTTGCATCCCAAGGATGGGAGGAATCAAATATGAAGCGATGGAGCTGCTATGGTCTGCTGCTTGCCCTGGCCTTGCTGGTGCCCGCCCGGAGGACGGATGTGGGCAGACTTCGCCCGGTGCAGACTGTGGCGCTGGAATGGGCGGATGGCAACTATCAGATCCGCACGGATACGGGTGACAGCGGCCGGGGCACCACGGTGGCGGACGCTCTGGCGGATCTGAAGGCAACAACTCCCGCTGTTCTATATCTGGATACGGCGGATTATCTCCTGGTGACGGAAAAAGGGGAGGCGGGGATTACGGACCTGATGCCTAGGCTGAAGAAGAAGGTTTTCCTGGCCCGGATACCGGATGGAGCAGACTTGGAGGGAGCAACGGCCTATTTGACCGTTCATCAGCCGCCTCTGCGGCTGAAAGATTGGAGTCCGGGGACGAAACTCCCCTGTTTGGAGATGGAAAATGGCAGATTTCATCTTTTTTGAAAAAAGATGAAAAAAGAGCTTGACAAAAGGGGGAAGGAGTGATATCATATGCAAGCTGTCCGCGAGGGGTGGCGAAATAAAGGCGATCGAAGCGGATCGGAAAGAAATTTGAAAAGAACCTGAAAAAAGTTCTTGACAAATGAAAGAAGATGTGCTAAGATAAACGAGTTGCTCACGCAGCAACATCCGGCTGACCGGACGACGGGAACCGCAAAAAAGTTTGAAAAAACTTGAAAAAAGTTCTTGACAAACGGAAAAAGCTGTGATAAAATAAGTGAGCTTACCACGAAAGCGGTTGAGCGAATCTTGTACCTTGTAAATTGAATAACGCAAAGATGAACAAGATTAACACCTTGGACAATTAATGGATTGTTTAAGCGTTTTAGAACGAATAACAGCCAACGAAAATTCTTGAGTAATATTTGCTAGACAAATTTATTCAAAAGATTAAGATTTTAGAGCTTCGGCTTTAAGATACAATTTTTTGAGAGTTTGATCCTGGCTCA
>CAYRYT010000096.1:0-6357 GCA_964428625.1 uncultured Oscillospiraceae bacterium
AAAAGAGGACAGAGCCGAAACTCTGTCCTCCAGAAATCATGCTGTTTTCTTACTTGAAATACCGCTCCAGCAGGCCCTTCAGAGCCTTGCCGTGACGTGCTTCGTCACGGGCCATCTCGTGGACGGTGTCATGGATGGCATCCAGGCCGTTCTTCTTTGCCACGGTGGCCAGATCCACCTTGCCGGCGGTTGCGCCAAACTCGCAGTCCACACGCCAGGCCAGATTCTTCTTGGTGGAAGCGGTCATGTTGGGCTCCAGATCGCTGCCCAGGAGCTCAGCAAACTTGGCGGCGTGCTCGGCCTCCTCGTAAGCGGCCTTCTCCCAGTACAGGCCGATTTCGGGGTAGCCTTCCCGGTGGGCAATCCGGGCCATGCACAGGTACATACCCACCTCGGAGCACTCGCCCTGGAAGTTGGCCATCAGCTGGTCGAAGATGAACTTCTTGTCCTCCTCGGAGATGTCGGGGTTGTTCTTCACGGTCTTGCCGTAGACACCGAATTCGTGCTCAGCGGCCAGGACGCCCTCTTCCATGACCTTGAACTTGGAGCCGGGGACACCGCACAGGGGGCACTTGAAGCCTTCGGGCATTTCCTCAACTTCGTGGACATAACCGCAGACGGGGCAGACAAACTTTTTCATAATGATTTCCTCCATAATATATAATAATTTAGATTGCTTCAAGAGATTGGCACTGGCCACAGCAGCCCTGGAATGTGAGCTGGCAGCCGGTGACGGTGCCGCCGGTGACCTGTGCCACATTCGCTTCCAGACTCTGGGGCGGGGTGATTTGGGGCAGATCGATGACGGCGTGGCAGACATTGCACACAAAATGAACATGGGGACGGGTGTTGCCGTCGAAACGCTCCACGCCGCCGACGGTGCCCAGGCTCATGATCAGGCCCTGCTGCTTGAACAGCGCCAGATTCCGGTAGACCGTGGCCAGGGAGATATCGGGATGCTCCGCCTGGAGGGCTGTATAGACCATGTCGGCGGAGGGGTGGGCGTGGGATGCGCGCAGGCAGTTGAGAATGGCGCTGCGCTTGCGGAACTGTTTGGTCTGAGGTTCCATAGGCACCTCCTAAATGAGAATGGTTCTTGTTTACAGACTTATAATAGCAGAAGGAGAGAGAAATGTCAATAAGAATCTTTCTCATTTAGAATTATTTTTCTACTCGTGGCAAAGAAGATCGGGCCGGGAAAAAGGCTCCCCGGAGTTCGGGGAGTTGTCGGCAGAACTCCGCACCCCAAAGGCTCCCCTTGGCAAGGGGAGCTGTCGGCCGAACAGGCCGACTGAGTGGATTGAGGGCTGAATATTTACAAAAGGCGCGGCCCCTGGCCGCGACGGGCCGATTAAGAATCGGCCCCTACCCGGGTGCGTCACAACCATCCGACTGCCGGGGATATTGTTCCCTTCCACCCCCTCCGTTACGGCATTTGCCGTGCCACCTCCCCCTACCAGGGGGAGGTTTTTCCTGATGAACGATTACTGGGGCTTTTTCTCGGCGTTGAGGGCGTCCACCACGATGTCCGGGTAGGGATTCACCACCGCCGTGCGGTAGCTGTGATAGATCACCATGCCGGGCTTGGCACCGGGGAGCTTCTTCACCTGCTTCACCGGGGTCACATCCACGGGGATATTCTGCCCGCCCTTGGTCTCGGAATAGTAGGCTGCAAGCTGGGCGGCCTGGGTGATGGTGTCGTCCGGCGGTGTAGTGCCGCCGCAGGAGATGACCACATGGGATCCGTGGACCTTGGAGGCGTGGCACCAGATATCGTCCTTCCGGGCGGCCTTGAAGGTCAGCTCGTCGTTTTGCCGGTTGTTCCGGCCTACATAGATGGAATAGCCGTCGGTGGAGGTGAAGCGCATGGGGGGCAGCTTGCTCTGCTTCATCCGCCGCTTCCGGTCATCCTGCTTCACATAGCCTCCGGCCTGAAGCTCCTGGCGGATCTCCTCCAGCTCCGCCTCGGTGGCGGCCCGGTCCAGCTCCTCCAGAACGCTTTTCAGATAGTCCAGCTCCTGCCGCCCGATCTCCATTTGCCGGGTCAGCTCCCGCTGGGCATTTTTCATGCGGGTGTAGTCCTTGTAGAATTTGGCCGCGTTGGCCTGGGGAGAGAGGATCGGGGAAATGGGAATTTCAATTTCCGTCATATTCTCGTCGTAAAAATCCTCCGCCCGCACCAGAGTCTGGCCCTTTTTGATCTTGTGGATATTGGCGGTGAGGATATCCCCCAGCTGGCGCAGCCGCTCCCGGTCCTGGGCCTGGGCCACCTCTTTTTCCTGGATGGCCAGCTTTCGGGTCAGGCGGGTGCAGAGATTCTGGACGGTTTTGCGCAGGGCCTGGCCCTTCTGGCGCATAGCATCCTTCCGGTCCCGGAGGGTATAGTACCGGTCCAGGAGCTGCCAGAAGGATTCTCCTTCCAGACAGTCCCCATATTGGCGGATGGGGCAGAAGGCGAATTGCTTGGCCGTACCGTCGGGGGCGGTGGTGTAGCAGGGGCGGGGATAGGTCAGATTCTCCCGGAAGAACAGCAGGAGCTTCTCCGCCGTGGCCTCGGGGTCCAGACCTTCCACCCGGGCATCCACCCCTCCGGCGGCGTAGAGAGCCGCCTCCCGGCACACCAGGGGGGACAGGCCGCCCAGGGTGTCCATCAGCCGATCGGCCAGGACATCGGCACCGGGAGCGGTGAGAATGGGCAGAAAGTCGGTGACCTGGGCGGGATCCGCCTTCTCCACGGGAGCGGGCCCCTGGTATTGCAGGCCCGGCAAGGCGGGGCGGCTGGACTCGTCCAGGCCGATCCGCCGCAGGCAGTCCAGGATCCGGCCGTCGGGGCCCAGGAGGTAGACATTGCAGGTGCGGCCCATGAGCTCGCACACCAGGCGCTTTTCCACATGGTCGCCCATTTCGTCGATGCAGTCGAAGCGGAAGGTGACCATCCGCTCCATAGGCGGCTGCTCCACTGCCAGAACCAGGGCACCGGTGAGGTGCTTGCGCAGGAGCATACAGAACATGGGGGGTTCCGGGGGATTCTCGGGGTTGGCGGCGGTGAGATGGAGCCGGGGGGCGGCGGGATTGGCGGCAATGAGGATCTTGCCCCGGCCCTCCCGGTGGCGGATCAGCAGCAGCACCGTATCCCGGCTGGGCTGGTGGATTTTCTCCACCCGGATATTCTCCAGGCTGCGAATCTCGTCGAGAACATGGGACAGGTATACAGCGTCAAAAGCCATGGCTTACTCCTTTATCATTGCGTCGAACAGTTCGTTGAGCCGCTGGGTGCGGCCCAGAAGATACAGTGCCCCGAACAGGGTCTCCAGTCCCGTCGCCTTGGCGTATTCCTGGGGGCTGGCGGCCTTGGGGGCAGCGTGGGTGTGGGTATTTTTTCCCCGGCGGTAGTAATCCAGCTCCTCCTGGGTCAGCAGGGGCAGGATTTTGTCCATATGGGCCGCCTGGGCCGGGGCGTTGACCAGGGAGATGGTGTCCCGGTGGAGGGCTTTAACGGTTTTGCCCCCGCGCTGGACCAGGTAGGCCCGGACCATCAGCTCGTACACCCCGTCACCGATGTGGGCAAGCCCCAGATTGGTGATGGAATTGACCTGCTGCGCAGTGGCGTTCAGATGAAATAGATCCTTCATGTCAGATGTCTCCGATTAACCAGCATTTGGGCGCAGAGCCCGGTGAACAGGCCGGTGACGATGCTGATGGCGATCATTACCGGCAGATAGAGAACCAGGGAGGGAGTCCCCGTCAGGGCCACGGCCATGGCCATCTGGCCCACGCTGTGGGCGACGGCCCCCAGGGCACCGGCCACCCAGAGCTGACGGGTGGTGATGACCCGGCGCAGGCCGATGGTGACCAAAATGGCGCACAGGCCCCCCGCGGCGGAATAGAAAATGGTGCTGAAATTCCCGGCGAACACCGCGCCCAGGAAGATGCGGCAGAAGAGAATGGCAGCCGCCTCCCGGGAGCCCAGGGCAAACACGGCGTAAACAGTGATGATATTGCTCAGGCCGATCTTCACCCCCGTCAGGGGCAGCAGGGGCGGGATCTGGGCCTCTACCAGGAAAATGGTCAGGGCAATGGCGGTGAGCAGGGCCATGCGGGTGAGTTTTTTTGTGGACAAAAGGTTGGCCTCCTCCCGGAAATAGATACTATCATCTTATCAGATTTTCCGGGCAAAGTAAAGGGAGGATTGAATTGTGAATGATTTGCCAAAGAAAGTTCAAAGATAATTCAAAAACCACCCCTTGACTTTTTAGCACTCGATGGTATAATGTGCTTAGCACTCAGAGAAAAGGAGTGCTAAAACGAAAGGAGGAATCCCCATGGAGCTGACGGAACGGAAAAAGAAGGTCCTGCGATCTGTGGTGGATCTGTATATCCGCACGGCGGAGCCTGTGGGCTCCAAGGCCATTACGGAGCTGCCGGATATGAAATTCTCCTCCGCGACCATTCGCAATGAAATGGCGGATCTCACCGCCATGGGTTACCTGGAGCAGCCCCACACCAGTGCGGGCCGGATCCCCTCTGCCGCCGGCTACCGGCTGTATGTGGATGAGCTCATGGCCGACTACCGCCTGACCATGGACGAGACCAAGTCCATCAACACCGCCATCGAGGAAAAGATGCAGCGGGTGGACAAAATGGTGGAAAAGGTGGCCCGCCTGGTGTCCCAGGCCACGGACCTGCCTGCCATCTCCGCAACAGCCCGGCCGGGCAACGCCACGGTCAAGCGCTTTGACCTGATCCTGGCGGGGAGCGGCAGCTTCATCCTGGTGGTGATGCTGAGCAACGACGAGGTGGTCAATAAGCTCATCAAGCTCCCCCTGCACATCGGGGAAGGGGATCTGAAGCTCCTGGGTGCGGTGCTCAACGCCGCCATGACCGGCCTGACAGCCGATGAAATGACCGGGGAGCTTCTGGAGAAGATCCAGGGTGCCGCCGGCGCTGCGGCCAGCCTGGTGCCCATCATCCTGGAATTCACCCTGGATACCCTCCGCCGCCAGGGCAGTGCCAATCTGGCCGTGGCGGGGCAATCCCGACTGCTGGGACTGCCGGAGTACCGGGATGTGGATAAGGCCCAGAAGGTTCTGACCTCCCTGGATGCCGAGGCCCTGTCGGGCCTGCCCGCGGTGATGAGCAATGCCAACGGCACCAAGGTGCTGGTGGGACCGGAAAATGTGGCATCGGAGTTGAAAGATACCTCCGTGGTCATGACAAAATTCGACATCGGTGACGGTATGCAGGGCATGATCGGCGTGGTGGGTCCCACCCGCATGGATTACGCCAAGGTCACCGCCCGGCTGAGTTACTTTGCCGAGAGCCTGTCCAAGGTGTTCGGAAAGGGCAGCGAGGGAATGGAACAAAAGCAATTGCCCCAGGGCAATCCCAATATACCGGGGGAGGAACCCCAATCAGGAGGATCATAAATGGAAAATCAGGAAACCGAGCAGCTGGAGACCGAGGCGCTGGAAAATCAGCCCGCGCCCGAGACGGAGGAAGACGCCGAGATCAATCCCTTTGAGGAAAAATATAACGCCGAGCACGACGCTTACCTGCGCCTGGCGGCAGATTACGACAATTTCCGCAAGCGTACCGTTAAGGAGAAGGAAGCCCTCTACGGCAGCGGCCAGGCCGATGCCGTGGCCAAGATGCTTCCCGTCTATGACAATCTGGAGCGGGCGCTGAATCAGCAGACCGCCGACGCGGCCTACAAAAAGGGCGTGGAGATGACCATGAACGAACTGGTGAAGATCTTCACCAGTCTGGGGGTGGAAATCTTCGGCCAGGTGGGGGAGAGCTTCGATCCCAATCTCCACAATGCCGTGATGCACACCGAGGACGAGAACCTGGGAGAGAATCAGATCGCAATGGTCTTCCAGAAGGGCTTCAAAATGGGCGAGAAGGTCGTCCGCTTTGCCATGGTCCAGGTGGCCAACTAAAAACTTGTAAACACATTAGCTTTATCGATATTATAGGAGGAAAACATTATGTCTAAGATTATCGGAATCGATTTGGGTACTACCAATTCCTGCGTCGCCGTGCTGGAAGGCGGCGAGCCTGTTGTCATTGCCAACGCCGAGGGCGGCAGAACCACCCCTTCCGTGGTGGCCTTCTCCAAGACCGGCGAGCGTATGGTGGGCCAGGTCGCCAAGCGCCAGGCTGTGACCAACGCTGACCGCACCGTCGCTTCCATCAAGCGTCACATGGGCGAGAACTACCATGTGGCCATCGACGGCAAGAACTACACCCCCCAGGAAATCAGCGCCATGGTGCTGCAGAAGCTGAAGGCGGATGCCGAGGCTTACCTGGGCCAGACCGTCACCGAGGCGGTCATCACCGTCCCCGCTTACTTCTCCG
>CAYRYT010000097.1:0-6354 GCA_964428625.1 uncultured Oscillospiraceae bacterium
CGTCGACCTCCAGCGTGACAGGCTGGCGTGCTAACCGACTGCACCACCGGGCCAGGTGTGCTGCCCTGACAGCTTTCTCATTATACCCCATTGTTTTCCATTTGTCAAGCGTTTTTTGAAAAAAAGAAAAACTTCCCCGAATTTCGGGGAAGTGGGGGTCAATCTTCCATGGTGGCGATCATATTGGCCAGATTCTTGGGGTCAATGGGGGATTGGGCAAAGGGCTTCATGGCCAGGGCCATGAGCTTCATGGGGTTGTCGTCCGCCAGGATCCGGTTGGAGTCCAGCTTGCCGCAGAGGGTGCAGCGGTGGATCAGCGCCCATTCTCCGTTTTTTCGCACCCATACGCTGATGGGCTCCATGTCCCCGTGGCACTGGGAATCCCGGTCGCCGGGGTCATTGTCCACATGCAGGCTGTGCAGACAGTAGGGGCAGTGGTTCCGGTGGTCACTGCCGGCACCCTCCGGGACTACCAGACGGCCGCAGTGCTTGCAGGTGAAGGGGTCCAGGCAGGGATGATTGCGGAAGTATTTGGGGTCATATTTCCGCTTCTTGTTCTCACGATTCATGGTAATAACCTCCTATGGTTCCCTGACCGCCCATGAGGTCTGTCAGCTGCTCCAGCTTTTCCAGGGGGAAGGGGGGCATGGCCAGGGGCTTGGAAGCGATGGACAGGAGCACAATGGGATTGTCCGCCTTGGCCACGGGGGTGGCGTGCATCTCACCGCACCGGCGGCACCGGCCGATGACCTCCCATTGGGTCTGGGAGCGGACCCAGATGCTTACGGGCTCCAGCACGCCACCGCAGGCATCCGCCTCGTCCTCCCCGTCCGCAGCCTCGTGGATGGCGCACAGACAATTGGGGCAGTGTTTCCGTTCCTCAGCCTGGGGTTCCTCCCAGCCGCAGGCCTTACAATGAAATCCTTGACACATAAGCTCTCCTATCTGATCCGGGGGATCGGTGGGATAAATTCCAAAAGAGCGAACCACCGGGAGGTGGTTCGCTGTCGATGGCAGAGAGTGTGAGATTCGAACTCACGGTGGGTCACCCCATCACCAGTTTTCAAGACTGGCTCCTTAAACCGCTCGGACAACTCTCCAGGAAAAAATACATCCCAACCTAACACGATTGGGATGTATTCTGGCGGAGTGAGAGGGATTTGAACCCTCGCACGGCTTTTGACCGCCTACTCCCTTAGCAGGGGAGCCCCTTCGGCCTCTTGGGTATCACTCCGAATCCGTGTTATTTTCATGTCGCCTGAGTATTCTAGCATGGAAGCGCCGGTTTGTCAAGGCTTATTCCAGCAAATTTCCGGAAAAAACCGGGGGCTTGACATTTGTGCCGGGGCTATGGTATTCTAAAAAGAAATACAATAGTGGGAGGTACTGCTATGGAAAAGGCGGCTTTCTTTGATCTGGACGGTACGCTGACGGATTCCGGGCAGGGGATCATCAACTGCGCGACCCTGGCTCTGGAGCATTTCGGGCTCCCGGTGCCGAGCTATGGGGAAATGGGAGCTTTTGTGGGACCGCCGCTGGATGAGACCTTCCGGAAATTCGGTGTGCCCGCCGACCGCACCCAGGAGGCCATCGATGTGTATCGCGGTCGATATCTCCAGGAGGGAAAGTATGAGAATTTCCCCTATCCCGGGATCCGGGAGGCCCTGGAGGCTCTGAAGGCCCAGGGTTGGCTGCTGTGTGTTGCCACTTCCAAACCTGAGACCACGGCGGTGGATATCCTGGAGCATTTTGATCTGGCAAACTATTTCACGATCATTGCCGGGGCGACCATGGACGGCAGCCGCAGCTCCAAGTCCTCGGTGCTGGCCTACCTTCTGGCCCAGTTGGATCGCCCGGAGCGCATCGTCATGGTTGGCGATACGGTGTTTGATGTCCTGGGAGCCAAGGCCCACGGCATTCCCACAGTGGGCGTGGCCTGGGGGTATGGGGATGTGGCCGGGATGAAAGACGTCGGAGCCATGGCCATTGCGAAAGACCGGGAAGACCTGGTTCGGATCCTGAATGCATAAGAAATGTCCCATCGGTCATGAACCCGGTGGGACATTTTATCAGGTTTCGGGTTTGGATTCGGCCTCTTTCGGAGATTCCATCACCTGGGGAATGAACAGCCGGGCCAGCCGGCCTTTACCGTTGGTTTTCACATAGAAATAGCCGATCACGGAGAAAACGGAGGCACCGATGAAATTGACAAACAAATCCATCATGGTGTCCTGCAGACCGATGTCCAGATAACCGCCCAGGCCCAGGGGCATCTGGGTGCCGTCCTGAAAGACCAGAATGGTATCCGCCACATCCCGGACAGCATAGGGAACATTGTGCCCGCCGGGATCCAGATTCACCGTGTTGAAGGCGGTGAGGATGGTATCCTTTTGCATATCCCCGCCCAGGAAGCTGTCCACGCCCCACTCGAAGAACTCCCAGAGAACACCGATGGTCATGGAAAAGCAGAAGGCGGTGACGGCCATATAGAAAGGGGAGAGGGTCATGGCGGTATTCTTATCCTCGTTGAGGATATTCACAAAGGCAAAGCCCACCGCGCCGGCCAGGAAGCCGTTGATGGTGTGCAGCACCGTGTCCCAGAAGGGGATGATGAGGTAATACTCATTGATTTCTCCCAGTATTTCCGCGGCGAAGATGAAGAAAAGAATGAAAATTTCCAGCACATCCGGAAGGTCGATGTGCAGCCGCCGCTCCGTGAAACTGGGGAGCATGAACAGCACCAGGGTCAGCAGGCAGATGGCGACACTTTCATAGTTGCCGTTATAGAATTGGGCGATCATGGTCAGGATCACCAGGATCCGGAGGATCAGGTAAATAGCCAGTACGATCCGGGGCTTGTCAATGTGCCGCCAGGGATCTGTGGCGGGCGTACGCTTCTTGGGGTTTTCTTTCATGGGGCGCCTCTTAGCCGTGGAACAGGTTGGTCAGCAGAATCAGGCCGGGCAGTGCCAGGGAGAAAATGCTGATGAGCCAGGGGTACAGGGTCTTGCGGGAGCAGAACATGAGCACCAGGCACAGGAAGGTCAAGGCCAGCGGGCCATAAACCGCCACATTCCGGTCAATGAGCTGGGCAAATTCTCCGGTGGCCTGGATGTTCAGCCCCACCTGAGCGGGGAGGGTGTCCAGACTGTACAGGGCCAGCCGAAGGGCGGCATAGACCACGGGAATGGCCATAAAGACCTTGCGCAGCAAATAGATCCAGTGCCCGATGGTTTTGAGAACCTGGCAGGTTTTGAGGAAGGCCGGGGATTTGGTAATGTTTTCCATAAGCAACCTCCGCTTATCTTGGTTTTGCTTATCATAGCATATTTCGAAATAGAATGCAAGGGGACGAAAATTTGTTCGCAGATTGGAGAGTAAGTCCGAAATATGGGACCGAATCTGTGATATCCTTTGGTTACCAAAACAAAGGAGGCAAGCATATGAAACGATCCCTTATGACGACTGCCGGGGGCACCGTCCCCGGACGGACCTGGACTCCCACGGTGCCCAATGCCGCACGGCCCCGTTATTTCCTGGAGAAGCTCCTGGACGCGGCACTGGCGGCGGTGACCACTGTAGCAATGGTGGTGATCCTTGTCTTCCTGGCGGTGCTGGCTTAGGCCTTCCGGTTGTCCCGGTACAGGGCGGCCAGGCCCTTGATCAGAAGATCCTTGTCATAGAGGATCTCGTGGTTGCACATTCCCAGGACGAACCGGCCAATGCCGCCGGTGGCCACTACGGTGGTTTGATATCCCAGTTCCTGTTCCATCCGGTCGATCATGCCGTCGATCATGGCGGCAGCGCCCATCATAATGCCGCTGCGCATACACTCGATGGTATTGCGGCCGATGGCCCGCCGGGGCTGATCCAGCTGCAGACCGGGGAGCAGGGCCGTGCCCTGGGTCAGGGCATCCATGGACAGCTTCACACCCGGGGCAATACATCCGCCGATCATGGCACCCTTTTCGTCCAGGACGGTCATGGTGGTGGCGGTTCCCATATCAATGACGATGAGAGGAGGCTTCTGCTGGCGCAGAGCCGCCACGGCTCCGACTACCAGGTCGGCGCCGGTGTGGGAGGGATTCTCGATTTTGATGTTCAGGCCCGTTTTCAGCCCGGGGCCAACCACCAGTGGCTCCCGGCCGGTGAGCTTTTTTACGGCGGTCTTGAGGCTGTTGAGAACCTGGGGTACCACCGAGGCGATGATGGTGCCTTCGATTTGGGCGGTGGAGACCTGGTAGATGTCCAGCAGCATTTTCAGATCGATGGCATATTCATCGGAGGTTTTGGTGGCGTCGGTGCGCAGCCGGGCTTCGAAGGCGATGTGTTCTTCGTCCACCACGCCCAGGACGATGTTGGAATTGCCGATATCAATGGTGAGTATCATGGTTCTCCTCCCAGATCCGCCTCATCCACCAGGGTGCAGGCGGTGATTTCTCCGTTACAGATCTCAATCAGGCCGGCGTTGGCACTGTAGCCGCCGCAGCTGCCGGGATTGAGGACCCACAGGCCGTCGGACTGCCGGGCACAGTGGGGAATGTGGGTGTGGCCATAGAGCACGGCCTGGGCCTTTGCCTGGCGGGCATCCCAAAGCAGCAGATCCAGGGTCGTCTTGACCTGGTGCCGGTGGCCATGGGTCATATAGAAGCGGACACCGCCAATGACGCAGGTGAGGATCTCCTCCTGGAAGGGAGAGCATCGGTACCGGTCGCAGTTGCCGGGTACCTGGTACACAGCCAGCCGGGGATTTTCTTCGGCAATCACCTGGCCGTCATCAAAATAGTCCCCCAGATGGACAATGGCATCGGGGCGAAATTTACGGACACACCGCCGCATGAAGCTCAGGGCGGAGTGGGAATCGGATAATACGAGTAGTTTCATAGTACACAACCTGTCTTTTGCCGCATATAGTGAATGGAAGGGTTATACCCTATTATAACAGGTAATGAGACGGGAGGCAACAAAGTGGATAAAAAATCTGGGAATTTTTCCATGGAGGAAGCCAAACGGCTGGCATCCTCCCCGGCGGGACGGGAACTGTTTGCCCTTTTGCGCCAAAGCCACGGGGCGGAGCTGGAGGAAGCAATGGCCCAGGCAGCGGCAGGGGATTATGACCGGGCCCAGAAGGGTCTGGCCCAGCTGCTGGAATCGCCCCAGGTTCAGGCCCTGGTGCAGGCCTTGGGAGGGGGAAAATGAGCGGTATGGAGGAGCAGCTGGGGGCTATTTTGAGCAATCCCCAGATGATGCAGCAGCTCATGTCCATGGCCCAGACCCTGGGGGGCCAGGGCCCACCCCCGGAACCACCCAGGGAAGCGCCCCCGGAACCGGCGGTGGATCTTGCCATGGTCCAAAAGCTTTCCGGTCTTGCCCGGAAGGGTACCATCGATGACCGGGAACAGAGCCTGCTGAAGGCGCTGCATCCCTATCTCAGCAGCCTTCGTCTGGAGAAGCTGGAGCGGGCCATGCGGGCGGTCAAAATGGCTCAGGCGGCTTCTGCCGTCCTGGGGCAGGGGGGACTGTTCTCCCTGGGAGGCGGCGATGGCAGGCTATAACCGCTATGTCCCCCAGCAGGACGGCTCCTACCGGAAAAATACGGTGCCCCAGCCGACACAGCAGCCCACGCAAGCCCCACCGCCGGAACCGCCACCCCGGCGGCCCCCAGACACGGAACCGCCCCGGCAGCCGCAAGACTCCGTTGGTGCCTTTCTCCGACGACTGATCCCCCGGAATTTCGATACGGGGGATCTGATCGTGGTGCTGTTGCTGCTGCTGATGGCATCCGACAGCGAGGAGGAGCATAATACCGCCCTGCTGACCCTGGTGCTGTACTTGTTCCTGTGATGCAGGTTGGGATCCTGGGGAATATTTGCTGCTTGCCCAGCACAATCAGAAAACTCCGGCTCCGAGAAAATTCTCAGAGCCGGAGATTATTTATAGGATTTTCATGGCCGCTTATGGCTTATCTTGCCACAAAGCCGACCTTTTTGTAGACCTTACGCAAGGTCTTTTCGGCCACATAGCCTGCCTTCTCGGCACCGGCACGGTAGACACTTTCCAGATACGCCTTGTCCTTCATCAGCCGCAGGCTCTCCTCCCGGATAGGACGCAGATGCTCCACCACAGCCTCGCCCACGGCGGGCTTGAACTTGCCATAGCCACAGCCAGCGAACTCCGTCTCGATCTGCTCGAAGGTCTTGCCGGTAACGGCGGCGTAAATGGTCATGAGGTTAGAGACACCGGGCTTGTTCTCCTTGTCGTAGCGGACGCAATTTTCCGTGTCGGAGTCGGTGATGGCCCGCTTGAACTGCTTCATGATCATTGCCGGGTCATCCATCAGCAGCACCCGGCCGG
>CAYRYT010000098.1:0-6332 GCA_964428625.1 uncultured Oscillospiraceae bacterium
GCGGCAAGTGCGTTCCCTGCCGGGAGGGCACCAAGCGGATGCTGGAGATCCTGGAGCGGATCGTTGCCGGCCAGGGCAAGCTGGAAGATCTGGACACCCTGGAGGAACTGGCAAAGATGATCCAGACCGTGGCCCTGTGCGGTCTGGGCAAGTCCGCTCCCCTGCCCGTGCTTTCCACCCTGTCCACCTTCCGGGATGAGTACATAGAGCATATCGTGGATAAGAAGTGCCGGGCCAAGACCTGCACCGCCCTGCGCCGCTATGTGATCAACCCCGAATTCTGCAAGGGCTGCTCCAAGTGTGCCCGGAACTGCCCGGTGAACGCCATTTCCGGCACCGTCAAGCACCCCTATACCATCGACAGCGACAAATGCATCAAGTGCGGTGCCTGTAAGGACAACTGCGCCTTTGATGCCATTTACATCGAAGCATAAGGAGGGGAAATCATGGGTACCATTACGATCAACGGTAAGAAATACGAATTCACCAACGAGAAGAACATCCTGACCATCATCCGCAACGCCGGTATCGAAGTCCCGACCCTGTGCTATCAGCCCGAGCTGACCACCTTCGGTGCCTGCCGGCTGTGTACCGTGGAGGACGACCGGGGCCGGTGCTTCGCCTCCTGCTCCGAGGAACCCCGGGACGGCATGGTGATCTATACCCACACCGAAAAGCTGCGCAAGCACCGCAAGCTCATTGTGGAACTGCTCCTGGCCGCCCACTGCCGGGACTGCACCACCTGCAACAAGCAGGGCAACTGCACCCTCCAGACCCTGGCCTATCAGCTGGGCGTGGACACAGTCCGTTTCCAGAATCACCGGGAAGTCATGCCCGTGGACTACTCCTCCCCCGCCATAGTCCGGGATCCCAACAAGTGCATCCTCTGCGGCAACTGTGTCCGGGTGTGCAACGAGATTCAGGGCGTGGGCATTCTGGGCTTTGCCCACCGGGGCACCGATGCCATGGTCACCCCCGCCTTCGACCGGAAGCTGAGCCAGACCGACTGCGTCAGCTGCGGCCAGTGCCGGGTAGTCTGCCCCACCGGCGCACTGACCATCCACAACAATATGGAAGAAGTCTGGCACGCCCTGGGTGACAAGGATACCCGGGTGGTCGCCCAGATCGCCCCTGCCGTCCGGGTCGCCGTGGGCGATGCCTTTGGCCTTCCCAAGGGAGAAAATGCCATGGGCAAGATCGTGGCAGCTCTGCACCGCATGGGCTTCGACGAGGTCTTTGACACCACCTACTCCGCCGACCTGACCATTATGGAGGAATCCGCGGAATTCCTGGATCGGGTTGGCAAGGGAGAAAAGCTGCCCCTGCTCACCTCCTGCTGCCCCGCCTGGGTGAAGTTCGTCAGCAACGACTTCCCTGAATTCAAGGACCATATCTCCACCTGCCGCTCCCCCCAGCAGATGTTCTCCGCCGTGATCAAGCGCTACTATCAGGATCCCGCCCATTCCGGCGGCAAAAAGACCTATGTGGTGTCCATCATGCCCTGTACCGCCAAGAAGATGGAGGCCAACCGGAGCAACTCCTACACCGACGGCCAGCGGGATACCGATGCAGTCCTCACCACCTCCGAGCTGGTACGGATGATCAAGTCCTACGGTGTCGCCCTGGAACAGCTGCCCAGCGAGGCCTGCGATATGCCCTTCGGCATCGGTTCCGGTGGCGGCGTGATCTTCGGTGTCACCGGCGGTGTCACCGAGGCGGTTCTGCGCCGCCTGGTGGAGGGCCACGACCCCGCCACCCTCAACGCCATCGCCGAGTGCGGTATCCGGGGCAACGAGGGCATCAAGGAGGCAACCATCCCCTACCAGGGCATGGATGTGCACATCTGTGTCGTTTCCGGCCTGGCCAATGCCCGGAAGGTTCTGGAACAGGTAAAATCCGGGGAAAAGCAGTACCATCTCATCGAAGTCATGGCCTGTCCCGGCGGCTGTGTCATGGGCGGTGGCCAGCCCATCGTCGGCGGCACCAAGGTCCAGCGCAGCGAAAACCGCACCCGGGGGCTGTACAGTTCCGACGGCTCCATGGCCATCAAGAAGTCCAACGAGAACCCCCTGATGGATGTGTTCTACAACGGGTATTTCAAGGGCATGGCCCACGAGCTGCTTCACAACCACCACACCGAGTAATCTCCCCTTCCTGGGGCCGGGCTCCACGCCCGGCCCCATTTTTCGTCGGCCGCCCTTTACTTTTTGGGATTTTTGGTGTATGATACCCCCGATTATTTCTTACAAAAGGATGGATTCTCCATGAACAAACGCATTATCTGCCTGGCCCTGGCGGCCATCACCGTTCTTTCCATGGTCTTTGGCGCTGTCGCCATGGTGCTGGGCGGTTAATCGATATGGCCTGCCTGTACGACGAGTCCGCCTTCGAGGCGCAATATACCTACACCGGCACCGACCTGGGTGCCACCTGGTCCCCCGCAGGCACCGTTTTCCGCCTCTGGGCCCCCACCGCCACAGCGGTCCGGGTCCGGCTCTACGCCTCCGGCGACCCGGAGGCTCCGGATCTTCTGGAGGAGGTAACCATGACGGCGGATGCCTGGGGAACCTGGCTCGCCCGGAAGGACGGGGATCTGGACGGGGTCTACTACACCTTTCTGGTGACCCGCCAGGGGGAAACGGTGGAAGCCTGTGACCCCTACGCCCGAACCACCGGTGTCAACGGCCACCGGGCCATGGTTCTGAACCTGAGATCCACCGATCCGGCGGACTGGGCCCAGGACCGGGACCCCCACTACGGCGCACCCATCACCGACAGCGTGATCTATGAGCTCCACATCCGGGATCTCTCCATGGATCCCCAGTCCGGCATCGTCCACAAGGGAAAATACCTGGGCCTGACAGAAACCGGCACCCACACTCCCCAGGGCATCCCCACAGGTCTGGATCATATCCGTTCCCTGGGCGTGACCCATGTCCACCTGTTGCCCATGTTCGACTTTGGCTCCGTGGACGAAGCTCAGCCCCATCTGGCCCAGTTCAACTGGGGCTATGACCCCATGAATTTCAACACTCCGGAGGGCTCCTATGCCACCGATGCCCGGAACGGACGGGTGCGTGTGGCAGAGCTGAAGCAGGCGGTGCGCGCCCTCCACGAGAACGGCCTGAGCGTTGTGATGGATGTGGTATACAACCATGTTTTCCACCGGGAGCAATTCTGCTTCAACCGGATCGTCCCCGACTATTTCAGCCGGGTCAGTCCCCAGGGCCTGATCTCCGACGGCTCCTGCTGCGGCAACGATACCGCCTCCGAGCGGGCCATGGTTCGCAAATTCCTGGTGGATTCCCTGGTCTATTGGGCCGACGAGTACCACATCGACGGCTTCCGTTTTGACCTGGTCGGCCTGATCGACACCCAGACCATCCGTGCCGCCATGGCCGCCGTCCACCGCCGCCACCCCAATGTGATTTTCTACGGCGAGGGCTGGACCATGGACACCCACCCCACCCAGCCTGATGTGTCCCTGACCACCCAGACCAACGCCCACCTGGTACCCGGCTTTGCCTTCTTCTCCGATACCCTCCGGGATACCCTTCGGGGAAGTGTTTGGATCAACGATGCCCGGGGCTTCCTCACCGGTCAGGAGGGTCTGGACAAGACTCTGGAAGCCTGTCTCATGGCCGAAACGCCCTGGTGCCGGGAGCCGGGGCAGATGGTCAACTACGCCTCCTGCCACGACAACATGGCTCTGTTCGACCGGATTCGCCTGTCCGCACCTGAGCAGGACCGGCAGACCCACATTGCCATGAATCTCCTCAGCGCCGCCATTTGCCTGACGGCCCAGGGAATTCCCTTCTTCCAGGCAGGAGAGGAAATGCTCCGCTCCAAGCCCCTCCCCGGCGGCGGCTACGACCACAACAGCTATTGCAGTCCCGACCAGGTCAACTGCCTGAAATGGGGCAACCTTGCCCAGGAGGAATACCGGCAGGTCACCGCCTATTACCGGGGCCTCATCGCCTTCCGCAAAGCCCATGCCGGTCTGCGCCTGCCCGATCACCGGGCCATCGCCGCCTGCGTCCGGCCGGTAGCAACGCAGATCCCCAATGTTCTGGCCCTGGAGATCCGGGCACCGGGGGATACGCCCCTGTACCTGCTCTACAACGGAACCGCCCAGGATGTGACCCTTCCCCTCCCCCCGGGAGACTGGGATATTTATGTTAACCACGCCCAGGCCGGCACCCATTCCCTGGGCCGTTGCCGGGGCACAGCCACCCTCCGGCCCTACAGTGCCCTGGCCCTGGCAGAAGCCTGATTGGCTTGCCGGGAAACAGGACATTCGTTCCCCTATTACACGATCATCTGCGCCGCACATATGAAAACGGCAGGACCCCATTCCCGGGGCCCTGCCGCTTTTGTTATCTGCAAGACAATTTTCAAATTCGCAATCATTCGCACATCAGAACACAGACGGCGTTTTTTCATTGGAGCCAGTGGGCTTTTAGGATGGGCAAACGGCAATTTTGATGACCCCATCCAGCTTATTCTCAAACACCCGGTAAGCCTCCTCGATGTCCTCCAGCTGATAGCGGTGGGTAATCAGGGGTGTGGTGTCGATTTTCCCCTGGGCAATCAAGGCGAGGATTTCTGCGCAGTCGCAGCCGTCCACGCCGCCGGTTTTGAAGGTCAGGTTTTTGCCATACATATCCGGCAGGGGCAGGGTCTGGGCTTCCTCGTAGAGGGCCACCACGGTGACGATGGCATTGGGCCGGGCACAGCGCCACGCCAGACGGAAGGTATCCCTGGCCCCGGCCACCTCCAGCACCACATCCGCACCGCCGTGGTCGGAGTGGGAAGCCGTGAATTCCTCGCAGTTCTCCGGCTAGCAGACCAGCACCTCGGGATAATGCGCCCGGACGAAGGCGATCCGAGCCGGGTCTTTTTCACAGACGATGACCCGCTTGGGGTGTTTCAGCAGGACGCACATAAGGGTACACAGCCCCGTGGGGCCTGCGCCGATGATGAGGACGGTGTCATCCTCGGTGATTTCAGAAATCCGGGTGGCCCAAAAGCCGGTAGCCAGCACATCGCCCACGAACAGGGCCTGCTCGTCCGTAACGGCATCAGGAATCCTGTTCAGCCCCTGATCCGCATAGGGAACCCGGACGAATTCCGCCTGCCCGCCGTCAATGCGGCAGCCCAGGGCCCAGCCTCCGTTGGGGTCGGTGCAATTGTTCACAAAGCCATGCTGGCAGAAGAAGCACTCGCCGCAGAAGGTCTCCACATTCACCGTCACCCGGTCACCGGGCTTGACGGTGCTGACAGCAGAGCCAACTTCCTCCACCACACCCACCATCTCATGCCCCACCGTAATGCCGGGAACCGCCCGGGGCACCGAGCCATGCTTGATGTGCAAATCACTGGTGCAGATCGACCCCAGAGTCACCCGGACAACCGCATCCCGGGGATCCAGAATGACAGGTTTGGGCTTGTCCAGAAGGGCGAATTTGCCATGTTCGATATAGGTTAATGCTTTCATGGTGCGTACCTCCGATTCATTTGGAACTATTATAGCGCAAAACCGGAAAAAAAGCTATTCATCGTTGACAGGATAACCGAAAATCACTAAAATAGATTCGTACGATCAATGCCCGTAGGATTTACAGTCCATGTTACGAATGTGAAACACACATAACAGAAGGAGCGCATAATGGAACAAATCTGTATCAATGACAAACCATATTCTGTGATCCAATTATTGGGGCACGGGAAAGGTGGATATTCTTATTTGGTGACAGACGGCGAAAAGGATTATGTGCTAAAGCAGATACACCACGAACCCTGTGCGTATTATCAGTTCGGGGATAAGCTGCAATCCGAAATCAACGATTATCATCGTTTGAAGGCGGTGGGCATTCCGCTTCCGAAAATGTACGAGGTGGATGCTGCCAACGAGCGGATACTCAAGGAATATATTAAGGGCGATACGATCGCCGCGCTTGTGGAGCAGAAAGCAGTCAAGCCCGAATACTTTGCGCAGATAGAAAAAATGTGCGCTGTTCTCTACGCTGCAGGATTAAACATCGACTATTACCCAACAAATTTCGTGGTACAGAAAGAAAGTTCCAGTTCGCTGTTCTTTCCGGTGTAGTTGCATACAATCTTCCCGCGGGGACCGTTTGGCGTATCGTAGACATATACAGCCTTTACGAAGGTGTCAATCATCCGCTCCATGGTTTTCCGATCTTCCGTGTCACCGTTCAGCAGCAGCTTGAGGCTGCCCAACAAGCCTATGAGGACGGACAGGCAATGCTGGCAAACTTGAACACCCAATACGATGATATTGTTTCTTGGGCAGATATGTACGACACCGC
>CAYRYT010000099.1:0-6315 GCA_964428625.1 uncultured Oscillospiraceae bacterium
GGCTCGGTGACCTCAGGCTCGGTGACCTCGGGCTCGGTAACCTCGGGCTCGGTGGGCTCCACAGGCACGATCACCCGATCCTGATCCCGATCGGAGCTCAGAAGCCACAGCTGGGTGCCATAGTAGGGGTTTGCGGTGCCCATGTACACACCGTACTCGGTGGAGCAGATGGTTCGCAGACCGTGGTTGTAGGGATCGCCGAAGCCGTCCCGGGTGATGGCATCAAAATTCACACCGTCATTGGAGACCAGCAGGTCGAAGCCCTTTTCGGCACTCTGAGCATAGTAGTTGCAGCCGAAATAGTACACAAAATTGTGGATCAGGTCGTCATAGACCATGGTGTCCATGGCCTGGAAGATCACATCGATGGAGGCACGCAGTTCGGCCTTCAGATCGTCCAGCAGGCCCTGGGGCACAACTTCATCCTCAGCGCAGAGCATCACGCCGGTCTGCTCCTGATAGTCGCTGACGAAGCTGGGCTTTCCCAGGTAGGTGTCCAGAATGTCATAGATGTTGGCCTTGAAATCCTCGTACTCTTCCAGCATCTCCCGGTAGGCGGGGACAGGGTTCTTGTCAGCGGACATTTCCGTGGCAAAACCGGCCAGCTTCTGGTAGAATTTGCCCACGGAATCGGCGAAGATGGTCTTATCCAGGAACCACTTCAGATACTGGTTGTCCTGCTGCTGGAGAACCTCCAGCAGAGCGCTTTCCAGGCTGTCAGCCCGATCCCGGATATCGGCATAGTCCATGTTAGCGACCTTGCCGTCGGTGATCTGGGTGAACTCGTAGGTCAGCGTGGAGGTGTCATAGGTGCCAATGAACAGCTCACCATTGTGCTCGCCGTAGCGCCACACATACTGGTTGGAGTTGTTGCCCAGACCGGCACCCAGGTTGCCGATGGGTCCATTGGGGAAGTACGGATTGTCGCTCTTGCCGCCGATCTGCTGGAAATTACCGTCGGCATCCATACGGTACAGATAAATGGAGTGATCCAGGTCGTTGTACAGCAGCTCGAAGTTACCGGTGGCGGGAACCTCAGCCAGGTCCAGCATGGGATCGTTGTAGGTGCCCAGGTACAGGTAGCCGTCGTAGACCCACATATTGCAGGACATGGAGTAGTCGATGCCAAGACCGAAGCCATAGCCGCTGGTGCCGTGATCGCCGATCACCTGGGTCCAGCTGAAGCTGCCATCACTGTTCTTCACGCCCTTGTACATGGCGAAGCCTTGCTTGTTGATCTGGCCGTCGGTGGACTTATCCGTCACAACGGTGACATACAGGTCGCCCTGGTACTCAATGATGTCCCAGATACCGCCGCCGTTGAGGCCGTCCACCTGCATGACAGCGGGCAGACCGTCGAAGTCATCCTGGTCGGCGATGATACGCCACTGGTCCAGACCGGCGCTGGGGTTGGAACTGGCGACGATGATGCCGCCGGGGGTGCCGTTGCCGTCGTAGTTGTCTGTGGCCAGGCACATCAGAATCTCGCCGTCATACACCAGCAGACCGTGGACACCATTGGAGACACCACGGGTGTAGTTGGTGTTGTGATAGACGATGCTGGTCTCGTTGGTAGCAGGATCCACCTCCACCAAGGTAGCGGTGGGGTTGCCCATGCCGGCAAAATAGATCTTATCCTGGAACTCAAAGGCCATCCGGTAACCGGACAGGTAGTTCTTTGTGGCCAGGTAGGGGGAATAGCCGGGGAAAATCTCCGGGTTCTCGGCCCAGATATCCCGCTCCCGGAAGATGATCTGTGCCTCGCCGGTGACCTTGTGGACCGCAATGATGACGGGAGCCCAGTCGTTCATCATGGTCTTGTCAAAGGTATCAGAGCCGAACATCACAGAGACGATGTCGTCCGCAACTTTGCTGGTGTCCACATCCTCGCCCAGCAGGCCGTTGGCCTTCATGCTGTTCAGGGTGGTGAGCACATTGTTGTGATAGATGTAGTAGGTGGAGTTGTAGCAGGTGCCAATATAGACATAGTCGCCATACTCCGCCATGGACCAGGAATAGCTATTGCCCCGATCCAGGTCGTCGCCGGTCAGAATACCGTCCACCTGACCTGCGCCCAGGGTGGGGTGGGAGATCTTCTCCAGCGTGTAGCCGCCGTCCGAGTAGGTGCCCTGCTCCTGGGGAACATAGCTGATCTTGTCCTCATCGTCCCGAACCACGCCATTATAGGCAACGGCAGAGACTGCCAGGCTCATGACCAGGCAAAGCACCAGCACGAACGAAATTGTTTTCTTTGCGTTCATGTAGAATCCTCACTTTCATTTATTTGGTGTGGGGTTGTGGTCTGAAAACTATTCCGGAAAGATACAACCTCATCTTAGATTATATATTTGAAAAGTTTTTTGTCAACAAAAATTCCCATTTTGTCCATGATTTTTTTAGAAAGTGGCAGGATTTTCGGAACTCGGGAAAGAAGAAACCGCCTGCCGGGGGACTCCGGCAGGCGGTAGCTTATTCCTTGGGAAGGCTGCGCATGGTCAGGCTGATGCGGTGACGGGTCTCGTCCACATCCAGGACCATCACCTTCACAACATCTCCCACCTGAACCACCTCACTGGGATGCTGCACCCGGCGGTCGGCTACCTGGGTGATGTGCACCAGGCCGTCCTGGTGGACACCAATGTCCACAAATACGCCAAAATCAATCACATTGCGCACGGTGCCTGTGAGAACCATGCCGGCCTTGAGATCCTTCATTTCCAGCACATCCTTGCGCAGGATGGGGGCGGGAAGGGCTTCCCGGGGGTCCCGGCCGGGCTTTTGCAGCTCCTTGGCAATGTCCAGCAGCGTGGGTTCTCCCACGCCGCACTGCCGGGCCAGCTCCGAGATGCCCAGCTGCTCCATTTTCTCCGGGAGATCCCGGAGGTTCCCGGGAACATCTTCCTTCCGGTAGCCGCAGGCGGCCAGGAGCGTCCGGGCAGCGGCATAGCTCTCGGGATGAACGGCGGTGTTGTCCAGAATCTCCTTGCTCTCCGGCACACGCAGGAAACCGGCGCATTGCTGGAAGGCCTTGGGCCCCAGCTTGGGCACCTTTTTGATTTGCGCCCGGGAGGTGAAAGCACCGTTTTCCTCCCGGTAGGCTACCAGATTCCGGGCGGTGGTGGCGTTCAGACCGGAAACCTGCCGCAGCAGACTCTGGGATGCGGTGTTCAGATCCACACCAACGGCGTTCACGCAGTCCTCCACCACGGCACCCAGGGCGGCATCCAGCTCCTTCTGAGGGCAGTCGTGCTGATACTGACCAACGCCGATGGCCTTGGGGTCGATTTTGACCAGCTCTGCCAGGGGATCCTGGAGCCGCCGGGCGATGGATACGGCACTGCGCAGATTCACATCATAATCCGGGAATTCCTCTGCCGCCAGGGGAGAGGCGGAGTAGACGGAGGCACCGGCCTCGTTGACGATGGCGTAGCTGGCTTCGGGGAAACGGCGCAGGAGCTCCACGGCCATGGCCTCCGTTTCCCGGGAGGCGGTGCCGTTGCCGATGGCCAGGTGGCGAACATGGTGCTTCTGCATCAGCCGGGCCAGCTGAGCAATGGCCTCCTGCTTTTTCCGTTCGTTGTGTGTAGGGTAGACCACGGTGGTGTCCAACACCTTGCCGGTGGCATCCACCACGGCGACCTTGCACCCGTTGCGGTAGCCGGGATCCAGGCCCATGGTCACGAAGCCCTTCACCGGGGGCTGCATCAGCAGGGGCTTCAGATTCAGAGCGAAATTGCGGATGGCGCCCTGGGCGGCCATGTCCGTCAGCTGGGAGCGGGTTTCCCGCTCCACGGAAGGCGCGATTAGCCGGTCATAGCTGTCCACGGCGGCAGCCTGGACGAAGGCGGATACCCGCCGCCCGGGATTGAGGGCCGAGCGGCACACAAGGCTTGCACCCTCCTGGCCGGGCAGGGCCACGGAGATTTTTAAAAAGCCTTCCTTTTCCCCCCGGTTCAGGGCCAGAATCTGATACCCCTGTAGGCGGGAAATGGGCTGGGAAAAATCATAGTACAGGCGGTATACGCTGTCCTTCTCCGGGTCCACGGCTTTGGCAGTGAGCAGTGCCCGGCGGTTCATCAGGCCCCGCAGGGCCTTGCGGATGGCGGGATCATCGGAAAGATCCTCGGCCAGAATGTCCGAAGCACCATGGAGCGCCTCCTCGGGGGTGTTGACCCCTAGACCGGGGTTGACATAATCAAGCGCCAGCCGGGCGGAATCCCGCCCATCCTGGGCGAACAGCGCCTGGGCCAGGGGTTCCAGCCCCTTTTCCCGGGCCATGGAGCCCCGGGTGCGGCGCTTCTGCTTATAGGGACGGTACAGATCCTCCACCTCTGCCAGGGTTTGAGCGGCATCGATGGCGCTGCGCAGCGCTGCAGTGAGCTTTCCCTGGTTTTCAATGGCGGACAGAACCTCTTCCCGCCGCTGCTGGAGATTGCGCAGGTAGGTCAGCCAGGTCTCCAGATTTCGCAGAGTGGTGTCATCCATGCCGCCGTGCTGCTCCTTGCGGTAGCGGGCGATGAAGGGGATCGTATTGCCCTCGTCCATCAGGGCGATGACATTTTCTACATATGCTTCCTTCTGGCCCAATTCCCGGGCCAGAATCTGGGGTATCTGATTCATAGACAAGCTCCTTTCCAAACAGTACCAGTTTACCACAAAAGGGGAGAAAAGGAAAGTGCCCGGCAGCGATTTGCCGCCGGGCAGGGAGTCAGTCCTCGTAGCCTCTGGGATTCTTGCTCTGCCAGTTCCAGGCATCCCGGCACATATCTGCCAGGTTCTTTTCCGCCTTCCAGCCTAGGATCTGGGCGCTCTTGGTGGGGTCGGCGTAGCAGGTGGGCAGGTCGCCGGGGCGGCGGTCCACAATGCCGTAGGGAACCCGGACCTGGTTCACCTCCTGGAAGGTGTTGACCATATCCAGCACACTGTAGCCAATGCCGGTGCCCAGATTGAACACCTGGCAGCCGCTGTGCTCCATGACATAGCGCACCGCGGCCACATGGCCTTTGGCCAGGTCCACTACATGGATGTAGTCCCGGACACCGGTGCCGTCGGGAGTGTCATAGTCGGAGCCGTAAACACTGAGCTTCTCCCGGCGGCCCACAGCCACCTGGGTGATGTAGGGCATCAGGTTGTTGGGAATGCCCCGGGGATCCTCACCGATGAGGCCGCTTTCGTGGGCACCGATGGGGTTGAAGTACCGCAGCAGGACAATGCCCCACTTCCGGTCGGCGTGCGCCATGCCGGAGAGGATCTGCTCGGTCATATACTTGGTCCAGCCGTAGGGGTTGGTGCAGTTACCGGTGCGACTGGTTTCCCTCAGGGGCATCTGGTTATCCCCGGAGTAGACCGTGGCGGAGGAGGAGAAAATGATGTTCTTCATGCCCACATCGGCCATGACCTTGGTCAGCACCAGGGTGGAGTTCAGGTTGTTGTCGTAGTAGCGCCAGGGCTGGGAGACGGATTCGCCCACGGCCTTCAGGCCGGCGAAATGGATGCAGCAGTCGATCTGGTTTTCGGCAAAGATCCTGCGCAGCAGGGCTTCATCTCGCACATCACCTTCGTAGAAGGTGACAGTCTGGCCGGTGATCTGCGCAACCCGCTCCAGACTCTTGGCGTTGGCATTGCACAGATTATCGATGACGATGGGGCGATAGCCTGCCTGGATCAGCTCCACGCAGGTGTGGCTGCCGATGTAACCGGCACCACCGGTGACGAGAACATTCATGATTACGACCTCCAAGTATTTTTCTTTCATTATACGCCCATTGTCCCCGGTTGTAAAGTTGCTTTTTCTCTATATCGGGGGTATAATTTTAGCAAAAGGAGGTGTGGGGATGTATCGGCCCCTAAATCAGTATTATCGGGAGCGGTTTGGCTGCAAGGTGTATAAGCTGGCCCTGGACGGGGGCTTTACCTGTCCCAATCGGGACGGGACGGTGGGCACCGGCGGGTGTATCTTCTGTGATGCCTGGGGCGGTGGTGCTTTTGCCCAGGGGCAGGCGGCATCCGTGGAGTTGCAGCTGGCGCAGGCCAAGGCCCGGGTGGCGGCCAAGGCGGGGGATGGCAGGTATATCGCCTATTTCCAGTCCTTCAGCGGCACCTACGCCCCGGTGGAGCGGCTGGAAAGCCTGTATCGGGCGGCCCTGGAACCGGAGAATGTGGTGGGGCTGGCAATTGGCACCCGGCCGGACTGCTTGGGACCGGAGGTGGTGAACTACCGTTGTTAATTACTTTTATTAACTTTTGTTAAGTATTCTCTACAAAAATCAGGCATTCCGAGAACCTTTTTGAACCAATTTAACCACCAATAACCAC
>CAYRYT010000100.1:0-6222 GCA_964428625.1 uncultured Oscillospiraceae bacterium
CAGCTGGTGATCGTAAGCCTTCAGCCGAATGCGGATCATCTGGTTTGCCATGGTTAAGTTTCCTCCTTGAATATCGTACTCAGTTGACTAGGTGCCTGGGTACGGTCGAACTGTTTGTTCACGCCTCCGTGCGTATCATTCCGGGCCATGAAAAATGGCCGACACAAGGCCGACCTTGATCCCGTCGCGGCGATATACGCAGCGCAAAACAGGACAGTTCAGCCGCCCGATGACCGGACATACTCCGCGGAAGTTACCGTCTTTCAACGCAATCTCCCGCATCATCGCAGTGCACGCATAGCTTCCCTACACATGCCTGATTATGATACCACCCCACCCCCTGTTTGTCAAGCATTATTTCAGGATTTCTCACAAATTTTTTTATGCTTTTTCAGTCATTCCGATGAACCCTTTCTGCCCGCCATTCCCCACCCCAACAGTCAGCACATACACAAACGGCTCCCCTTAGCAAGGGGAGCTGTCGGCCAATCAGGCAGACTGAGGGGATGGAAGCCCGGATTCCGCAAAATGTCGCCTGGTTCCACCAGCCCCAAAGTAGGAGCCGATTCTTAATCAGCCCGCCAGCCATCGCCCCCCTGAGCGTCCCCGCCGAGCCGAAAAGGCTGGAAAAAGAAGGCTCCCCTTGGCAAGGGGAGCTGTCATGCGTACAGCATGACTGAGGGGATTGAGGGTCAGATATTTGCAAAGGCGCGGCCCCTGGCCGCGACGGGCCGATTAAGAATCGGCCCCTCCCCGGGTGCATCGCATCATCCAACTGCTGGAGATAATCGTTAACATCAACCCCCTCCGGCAAAAATCGGAGATTCTCGCCACCTCCCCCCTACCAGGGGGAGGCTTGGCTGGTGCGACTTTTCTACGCCCCTGCCAGGGGAGGCTTTGTGGACCGATTGGGAATCGGCCCACAGGGTGCATCGCAACCATCTGACCGCTGGGAACATCGTTGCCTTCCACACCCTCCGTGGATGTGTCATGTAACAAAAAACTGCTGCCGGAAAGCCGGCAGCAGTCTGTGATTTGAGAAATTACTCCTCGTCCTCATCCAGCTCGAACTCCAGGGTCTCGCCGCAGTTGGGGCAAGGAATGGAACCGGACTCCAGGGTGTCCTCGTCGAACTCCACGATCTCGCCGCAGGCGGGGCACTCCACCTCATAAATGGTGGTCTCCTCGTCACCGAAATCGAAACCCTCGTCGCCGTAGTCCTCGTCCTCGTCGTCGAAGTCCTCCTCATCCCAATCCTCGTCCTCATCCTCGTCCTCATCCTCGTCCAGGATGTAGTCCTCGATGGCATCCAGATCTTCCTCGATCTCGTCCAGCTCGTCGGAGATGGCAATAGTGGTCTCCTCCACATCGGACAGCCGCTTGGTCACATCCCCCAGCAGATCCACGATAGCAGCGATCATCTTGCCTTCAGCCTTGTCGGTGTCCAGCTCCAGGCCGTCCATCAGGCCCTTCAGATAGGCAGATTTTTCGGAAATGGTCATAGAAAATTTCTCCTTTCGTGTAAACCGTGTGCCGGTTTGCATTACGATTTTTGAAAATAGGGGACGATGAATCCCATCGTCCCCTGGGGAAATACAAAATTACACCTTGGAACGGCCCAGGTACTCGCCGGTGCGGGTATCGATCTGGATCTTGTCACCCTCGTTGATGAACAGGGGCACTTTGATCTCAGCGCCGGTCTCCACGGTAGCGGGCTTGGTCACATTGGTGGCAGTGTTGCCGGCGAAGCCAGGCTCGGTCTCGGTGACCACCAGGTCCACAAAGTTGGGAACTTCGACACCGAAGACCTTGCCCTTGTAGCTCATGATGGTGCAGATGTCGTTCTCCTTGACGAACTTGAAGGAGTCGTCCAGGTTTGCGCCGTCGATGGGCTCCAGCTCGTAGGTCTCCTGGTCCATGAAGTAGTACAGGGAACCGTCGTTGTAGCTGTACTCCATCTTCTTGCGCTCAATGAAAGCGGTGGGGAACTTGGCAGAGGGGTTCAGGGAAGTCTCGGTCACGCCGCCGGTGATGACATTGCGCATCTTCACACGGACGAAAGCGGCACCCTTGCCGGGCTTAACATGCTGGAACTCGATGACCTGCATAACCTTGCCGTCCAGCTCGAAGGTCACGCCGTTTCTAATATCACCTGCAGAAATCATTGGTAAAATCCTCCTAAATTGCTCTCCCTTTCGGGGGCGGTGAAAATATACATATAATAGCTGATATATTATAACCGAATACTGTGATTATTTCAAGGGGAAAATGGAATTTTTTCAGACAATAATCAAGTTTTTGGGGCTGTGGGTGATGACCTCGCAGCCGTCGGCAGTGAGAATGGTCACATCCTCGATGCGAACGCCGAATTTTCCGGGGATATAGATGCCCGGCTCGGCGGAGCAGACCGCACCCACGGGCATGGGCTCGGTATTACGGGAGTTGGGGCTGGGGCTCTCATGGATCTCCAGGCCCAGGCTGTGGCCGTAGCCATGGCCGAAGTAATCGCCGTAGCCCGCCTCCCGGATCAGATTCCGAGCAGCCGCGTCGATTTGCTGGCCGGGAACACCGGCCCGGGTGGCTGCGATGCCCGCCAGCTGTGCCTGGCGCACCGTTTCATAAACCTGGCGCATTTCCTCCGTGGCATAACCAATGGCCACGGTCCGGGTCATATCGGAGCAGTAGCCCTGGTAGAGAACGCCGAAATCCATGGTGACGAAATCCCCCTCCCGGATCTTCCTTTCACCGGCCACGCCATGGGGCATGCTGGTATTGGGGCCGGAGACCACGATGGGGTCAAAGCTCAGGCCATGGGCGCCGTTCTTATACAGGCAGTAGATCAGCTCCGCCTGGAGTTCCAGCTCGCTCATGCCCACCTGGATCCGGCCCAGCACCTCGGTAAATGCCTTGTCGGTGATATCCTGGGCCTTGCGCATCCGCTCCAGCTCCCAGTCCTCCTTGGCACCACGGAAGCTGTTGATCCGGCTGCCATAGGGCACCAGCTTGGCCTTCAGGTTCTTTTCGTAGCCCATCAGCTCCGACACGGTCAGATAATTCTCCTCATAGCCCAAGGTGATAACTTCCAGGGCTGCAATGTCCCGGTTCAGCAGGGCATGGTAGCCCACGCCGTCCACGCAGTGGACCTCAAAACCCTGAATGCCCTGTTGGGCGGACTCGATGTAGCGGGAGTCGGTGTAGTAGCGGCAACCCTTAGCGGTAACCAGGGCCACGCCCTCGGCAATATCAAACTCCGCGCCGTAATGGCGGCTGTAGCGGGAGGTCAGCAGCAGGCCGTCCACTTCCCCATTCAACAGAGTCAGGTATTTCTCCATATTTTTCATTGTGATACACTCCTTTTTCTAGCAGCAAAAATAAAAGGCAATTCCGCCACATGACGCAGCTTCAGCCAGATATTATGGTTATGAATGGCTGGGACCAGGATGGAGGTGACACCGGCGAGATTTCCCCCCAGGGTGTCCGTGAAGATCTGATCCCCCACCAGCGCCGCCTCCGGCGCAGCCACGGCAAAGCGGGCCAGGCATTCCCGGATGCCTTTGGTTCCCGGCTTTTTCGCCCGGGTGACGCAGGGGATGCCATAGTTCCGGCAGAAGGCGGGCACCCGGTCGTTCCGGGAGTTGGAGACGACGCACAGGGCAATGGAGGAGTTTTTCATCCGCTCCAGCCAAGCTGCCATTTCCGCCGTGGGAACATCCGTGGTATAAGACACGATGGTATTGTCAAAATCCATCATCAGCAGCCGGATCTTCCGCGCTTCCAGCAGTTCCGGTGTCAGCTCCGTCAGGCACTTTGCGGTGAGTTTGGGTAACAGGGATAACGACATAGACAGCTCCATACTTTCCTAGGATATAGGGTGATTATACCACGAAAGATGGAATCTGTCCATGACTTTCCCCGGGATTCTCCCCGATATCCCAGCAAAATTCTCTTCCCGGGGAGGATCGCGGCCTTCTTACCATTACCGGGATTCGGGCGCGCAAAAAACCGCCTGTCTTGCGACAGGCGGTTTCGAGCATGATTCAAGAGGGATTTTCAATTAATAGAACTTTCTCTTGTTCTTACGAGCAGCTTCAGACTTCTGCTTCCGCTTCAGGCTGGGGCTGACATAATGCTCGCGTTTCTTGACTTCGGCAATAACGCCCTCCTTGGCGCAGCTCCGCTTAAAACGGCGCAGGGCGCTCTCCAGAGATTCGTTTTCCTTAACGCGAATTTCAGACATGGTTTTCCCTCCCTCCGATGGCATCCGGTTCATCCAGGATGCGTTCAGGGCCTATCACTAGGCTAGAATATTATAGCGAGAGATCTCTCAAATGTCAAGAATAAATTCAGTTTTTTTACAAATTTTCTTACTTTACAATGAGGTTGACCAGCTTGTTCTTCACCACAATGGTCTTGATGATGCTGCCGCCCAGCTTTTCCAGGAAGCGGGCGATCTTCTCATCCGCCACCACCTTGGCCACCACGGTATCGTTGTCCAGGTCTGCATCCATGGGCACGGTGCCCCGCATCTTGCCGTTGATCTGCACGGCGATGTTCACCTGGGTATCCTTGCACTTGGCCTCGTCATAGGTGGGCCAGCTCTCGAAGGCGATGGTATCGTCATGGCCCAGGATCTGCCACAGCTCCTCGCCCACATGGGGGATGATGCAGGAGATCATCTTGATGAAGCCCTCGGCGTAGGTTCTGGGACAGGAGCCGTTCTTGTAGACCTCATTGACAAAGACCATCATCTGGGCAATGGCAGTGTTGAAGGCCAGATTCTCGAAGTCGGGGGTCACCTTCTTCACGGTCTGGTGGTAGATCTTGGTGAGCTTTCCGTCATCGCTGTCGGTGATGTTACCCTTCTCGCTGAAGAAATTCCAGACCCGGTTGATGAACTTCTTGGCACCCTTCACGCCGTCGGCGCTCCAGGGCTTGGAGACCTCCAGGGGGCCCATGAACATTTCATACAGCCGCAGGGTATCGGCACCGTATTCCCGGACGATATCGCTGGGATTGACCACAAACTCCGGGAAGCGCTTGCCCATCTTAATGCCGTTCTCACCCAGGATCATACCCTGGTGGACCAGCTTCTGGAAGGGCTCCTTCACGGGAGACAATCCGTTGTCATAGAGGAACCGGTTCCAGATCCGGGCGTACATCAGGTGGCCCACCGCATGCTCCGGGCCGCCCACATACAGATCAACGGGCATCCAGTGCTTCAGCAGCTCCGGGTCACAGAAGGCCTTGTCGTTCTTGGGGTCGATATAGCGCATATAGTACCAGGAGGAACCGGCGGAACCGGGCATGGTAGAGGTCTCCCGCAGACCCCGGATGCCATGGGCATCATAATGCTTCCACTCCTGGGCATTTTCCAGGGGGGCCTTGCCACCCTTGCCCTTGTAGTCTTCCAGCTCCGGCAGCACCAGGGGCAGCTCCTCATCCGGGAGGAAATGGGTCTGGCCGTCCTCGGTATACACCGCGGGAACCGGCTCACCCCAGTAGCGCTGGCGGGCAAAGATCCATTCCCGGAAGTGGTAGTTGTTCTTCCGGCGGGCAACGCCCATCTGCTCCAGCTTGGAGGTGATGGCCTCCTTGGCCTCCTCCACCGTCAGGCCGGTAAACTCCTGGGAATTCATCAGCTTGCAGCCCTTGCCCAGGTAATCCTGCTTCTCAAAGGCGTGCTCGGACACATCCCGGCCCTCGATGACCTGGATCATGGGGATATTGTGGACCTGGGCATATTCAAAGTCCCGCTGGTCATGGCTGGGCACCGCCATAACGGCACCGGTGCCGTAGCTCGCCAGGACGAAGTCACCGATGAACACGGGAACCTCCTTGCCGTTGACAGGGTTGATGGCATAAATGCCATGAAGGGGGCAGCCGGACTTACCCTTGTTCAGCTCCGTGCGGTCCATGTCACTCTTCTTCACGGACTCGGCAATGTAGGCCTTGACCTCCTCCACATTTTCGATGCGGTCCATCAGGCTCTCCACGATCTTGCCGTCGGGTGCAAGAACCATGAAGGTAATGCCGTAAATGGTCTCGATGCAGGTGGTATAGATGGAGAAATTCCCCCCGCCCACAATCTGGAAATCCACTTCCACGCCGGTGGACTTACCGATCCAGTTGCGCTGGATCTCCTTGGTGGATTCCGGCCAGTCGATCTCGTTCAGGCCCTCCAGAAGCTTCTCCGCGAAAGCGGGCTGGTCGATGACCCACTGC
>CAYRYT010000101.1:0-6190 GCA_964428625.1 uncultured Oscillospiraceae bacterium
GTTCCTACATTGGCGATCACATAGGAAATAATGCGTTCCAGCAGATCCACATCCCTGATCTTGTTCCGTTTTACAATGTCCTTGAGCTGAACGGAGTTGAACAAATCGTGGAGGTACAGCTTGGAAGGCGCATCCTCGCAAGGTATGGCATACCGCCGGACAGCAGCTTGGCATTGGAGTCGGTGATGTAGACGTCGCAGTCCAGCGTGACACGGAACGAGTTGATGCACTTCTCCCAGTCTTTGACCTCCTGAATTTCGTCGAAGAACAGGTAGACTTTGCCCTCGATATTCGCTCCCAACGGTATTTTACAAATAATACCCCAGTTGACGATCACAGCGTTCCAACCGCAAGACTGCAACATAATAAAAACAGGTATGGCTCCATACACAGAGCCATACCTGTTCGATTTGGTTGCTTGTTTTCGGATCCTGCGGTCAGTCTGCCAGCAGGCTGTACAGGAACTTCACGATCTGGCCGCGGGTGCAGGACAGCTCGGGGCCGAAGGCATCGGCTGCCACACCGCTGGTGATGCCGTTTTCCACGGCCCAGGCCACGGCGCCCTGATAATAGGCGTCAGCAGCCACATCCGCAAAGACGTTGTTTTCACCGGCTGCGGGGGTCTTGGCCATGCGCCACAGGAAGGTCATGCTCTGGGCGCGGGTCACAGTGGCATCGGGGCTGAAGGTATCCGCACCGGTGCCGCTGGTAATGCCGTTTTCCACAGCCCACAGCACGGCATCACGGTAATACGCATCAGCATCCACGTCCACATAGGGGCACTCTGCCGCCTTGGGGGCGGGGCTGCCGGCAGCGCGCCACAGGAACATCACGGTCTGAGCACGGGTGCAGGACAGCTCAGGGCTGAAGGTGTCAGCGCTGGTCCCGCCGGTGATATTGTGCTCCACCGCCCACAGCACGGCATCGTAGAAGTAATCGTCCTTGGTGACATCCACAAAGGGATGCTTCACCACAGGCTTCTCAGGCACAGCGCTGCCGGAGGAACCGCTGGAAGAACTGCTGGAGGAGCCGCCGCCGGCCAGGGTGGTGACCGCTTCAGTCTGATAGGTGGTGCGGCCCACGATGTTGGTGGCATACAGCTTCAGGGTATACTCCGTGGCCCGATCCAGACAGCGGAAAGTCAGGGTCTCGGCAGTGGTGTTGCTCAGGGTCTGCTTCAGCGCACCATTCTGATACAGCTCCGCCACATAGGTGATGGGTTCGGGAGTATTCACCAGGGATTCATACCGGTCAAAGGCGACCTGGATGCTGGTGCGCTCAGGAGTGATCTGATAGTTCAGCTCTCCGGGCACCGCCAGGCTGATGGAGCGGAAGCCATAGTAGGGGCCGTCATCCACGGCGGAGATGCTGCACTTGACCTTGTACAGCTGATCCTTGGCGATGATCAGGTGATCCAGTCGGGAGGAGTCATACCAGCGGTATTCCACCTCCAGGCCCTCGGGGAAGTTGCTCTGATCCACGGTGATCTTGTAGTTGTCCGCATCGTACTCCTCCACGATAAAGCGGAAGTCGGTGGTCAGCTGGGTCTTGCCCAGGATCCGCAGATACACGTCCAGCAGCTTCAGGCGGGCGTTGGTGTAGACAGACTCCTCCTGCTCGCTGGTCATGTTGATAATGGCCTTGCACTCGTCATAGGCGGCCTTGAACTCGGGCCACAGCTCATGCTGGCCATACTGCTCCTCAGGCACGGCACTGTGTGCCTCATAGGCCAGCAGGCTCAGACTCAGTGCGGCGGTAAACACCGTCGCCTCGGTCTCCTGCTTAGCATAGAAGGTCTCAAAAGACTTCTCTGCACCGTAGGAGGTCAGCTTGCTGCTGAGGGTATTGGCGCCGGTCTCACGGATATAGTCGCCCAGCTTGTCGCGCACCATGGAGGGCACGCTGCAATACAGCACGATCTTGCGCTTATAGGTCTTTTCGCTGGGCTGGCGGTCCACGCCCAGCTCGCCAAAGGAGTCATAACCGGGCCACTCGGCCAGATAGCCGATGCACTCGGTCATATTGTCGGCGTTGAAGTAGCGGGTCTCGATGGTGATGCCCATCTCCTCCTCGACCCGGTCGATGGCCTCGGCCACCAGTGCGCCGTGGTAAGTCTCAGGCTCCAGGTTGTACAGATAGACCATGGAGGTGGGGATGGGGGCCTCGTCCTCCAGGATATAGGCGCGGTCGCCGCCGCTGTAACCCCAGCGGTAATTCACGGCACCCACTGCGTTGGTCCAGCCATCCAGGGTGTACATGGCGGTGCAGTAGACTTCCTTGTTCACATCGAAGTCCTTGTCTGCGTCCACAGGGATCATCAGATCGCGCAGCACATAGTAGGTGCGGTTCTTCTCATCCGTCTCGATCTTTGCGCCTTCCACCAGCTCGGCCAGCTGTGCGGCGGTATATTCCTTCGCGCCCATCAGCTTATAGCCGCTGTCGCCCACCTCGCGCACTTCCATGCGGAAGGTCAGGCTCTTACCGGTCAGCTGCTCAAACTCCAGGATGCGGGTATCCAGATGCATATCCACGCTGACCTCCTCCGCGCTCTTGTGGAGCCAGGCGTGGTTCAGACCCAGATTGATCACATGCAGGGGGGAGACATTTGTGTAGCTTTAGGAATATCGCTGATTTCCTCGAAGAAATTAGGGTCTTTACGGTTGTAGCAGGAAATTTGTTCGCCGTTTGTCCAAACACCAATAGGCGCACCGGTAGCATTGCAATAGGATTTCAGCTGTTCCTTGCCATCGGTAAGCTTCGGCTTTTTCAGCTCCACGATGATATACGGTACCATAGGACGATCTTTGTCCATAATGGTGATATCTGCTCGTTTTACCTCACGTCCAAAGTGAATTGGAGTTTCCAGCTGAATACGATTGGCTGCATATCCGTATTCGTTCATCAGCTTGTAAATATAGAGCTGACGAACAGCTTCCTCGGGAGTAAGCTTGATTTCCTTATCACGGATTGCACAAGTGATGTAGGGAACCTCGTTACCACGGACAGCCTTCATAAAAATGCGGACGCTCACCGCAGATTTGGCTTCATCAGAAAATAGAGTGTCATCATATGTAGTATTTTTAAAAAGTTCATTCAAAGTCATTTGTCGTTCCTCCTGATGCGGAAATACCCGCATAAATAAGTTGCTCGATTTGTGTAACTTGTTCTTCTGATGGATCAACTGCAATTAGTTGTCTTATCAGCCCCCACAATTTTGGGTTTTTGCTGAGTTCTGCGTTTATATCAGGTGGTGACGTCCCTTTTGCTTTTGCGAAAAGGGTCAACATCTTCTCTCGCAGTTCAGGAGGTGGCTGGAGTTGTTCTATTAGTTTTAATAGCAGCTCCTCAGAAGGGAAGATCATTCCGCTTTCAATCGAGCTGAGAGAAGCATTCGTGATATCAACAGCCAATGCCAACTGTCTCTGAGAAAGATGCGGTTGTTTCTTTTCTCTTGCTTGCTTAATCCATTTGCCAAGTTTTTTCTTATCGGCAGCTGATACAGCCATTAGTATTCCTCCCTTCATAGTGTTAGCTGTTAGTTAACAGCTAACACTATGATAGCATACTTGACTATAATTGTCAAGATAAGGGGAGTGTTTTTCCCCTTAGTACGAGTTTACATTCAATAAAGTGACAACAGCGCCCATCGTTCGATAAGCGCTGTCGTTATGTGTTTAATTATTCTTCCTTGACTTCCAACATCATCCTGACACCCAGCTTCAAGCCGTTCTGGAATATCAGACAATCTGTAATGATCTGATTTTCTCGCACACGATCGGTGTATTTCTCAAATAAATCTTTCTACTCGTCCATCATCGTGGCTTTGAGTTTTTATTCATTCCTGCAAATCAGCCCCAGTAGCATCTTGTATTCTTTGCAAGAGGATGTGTCATACTCTGTTGGCTCGATATTGCGTACCAAAATTCTTCAAGAATTCTCATGCTTTATCCTCCCCATAGATCAGTTCACGAAGGATAATTTCCTCGGCTCGGTTGCGGATACTGTTCATGGCTCTAACCCATGCCATCTGATCGTGCTGTTTAAGGCTCTCTGTCACGCCCTCAGTGACTTTCATTTGCTCAATGATAAGTTCAAGGCGACTCTGTGTCTGCTCGTTCAAATCTGCCAGATACGTCCACAGCTCACCGCTAAGGCACAGATCATTGAAGCGAATAGGGTTATGCTCCTTAATGTAATCTCTGTGCATACGCCCCCAACGACCAATGAGCCTGTTTTCTTCCGGTAAACGAATATCGGGAATATAGTAATCACCACAGCGAATATAGTTCAGTTCCTGCATCATATGTACCTCCAATAAGATTCAAACATTCTATTAAAGATAGAAAAAGGCGATACCTGGTTGTGAAAACCAAGTATCGCCAATTTTTCTTGTCGCACTCCTGTACGGCAGCTACCCTATGTCAGTAATGTTCATATACTGTCTTATTGGAAACTACCGCATTGGGCGGCTGTTTTCACAATATCTTCTGTTTTATTCTGCGCACAGGCTGCCCCACAGCACACCCTGTTCCACCCGCTCCAGCTTGACCTGGCACAGTTGGTTGTGAAAGTCTCCTTCTGTCAGAACTGCCACCGGGCTGTATTCCGGGGTGTAGCCTCTCCAGGCTCCGTCCCGCTCCTCTTCCAGAAGCACGCTGACCGTCTGCCCCACCCACTGCTCCAGATAAGCCTGCTCCATCTCCGCGGCCACAGCGGCGGCGGCATGGGCGCGCTCCTCCTTCATCGCGTTCAGGATCTGATCCTTGCGGGCCGCGGCGGGGGTGCCGGGGCGCTTGGAGTAGGGGAAGACATGCATGGCGGAGAAGGCACACTTCCGAATAAAGTCCAGAGTCTGCTGGAACTCCTCCTCCGTCTCCCCCGGGAAGCCCACGATCAGATCCGTGGTGATCCCGGGCTTATCAAAGTATTCCCGCAGTGATCTGACGCTTTCATAATACCGTGCGGAATCATATTTTCGGTTCATCCGCTTCAAAACCGTGTCACAGCCGGACTGCATGGACAGGTGGAAGTGGGGACACAGGTTGTTCAGCTTGGCCGCACGGGCGCAGAATTCTTCCGTGATGGTGCGCGGCTCCAGCGAACCCAGCCGGATGCGGCAATCGGGGGCGGCGGCGCACACCGCCTCCATCAGGTCGATCAGGGATAAGCCGTCCCGCAGCTCCTGTCCCCAGGATGATATCTCGATGCCGGTGAGCACGATCTCCCGGTATCCCTGGGCCTGCAATGCGCGGGTCTGCTCCACCGCCTGCTCCAGCGGCAGCGAGCGGATGCGGCCGCGGGCATAGGGGATGATGCAGTAGGAGCAGAAGTTGACGCAGCCATCCTCCACCTTCAGCATGGCCCGGGTGCGGCCCTCCAGGCCGCCGGCGGGCAGCACCTCGAACACCCGGCGCTGCATGGCATCATCCAGCGCATTGATGGGAGCGCGCTCCTGGGCGGCCCGCTCCACCAGTTCCACAAAGCCCAGCCGGTCGCCTGTGCCGGACACCAGGTCCACGCTCAGCCCCTCCATGTCCTCCGGATGGGTCTGGGGGTAACAGCCGCACACAGCGATCACCGCGTCAGGGGCCTCTTTCCGGGCGCGACGGATGATCTGGCGGGATTTTTTGTCGCTGACCGCAGTAACGGTACAGGTGTTGATAATATAAGCGTCAGCCGCCTGCTCAAAGGGGACCAGGGTGTGGCCCCGCTGGGTAAACAGCTGTTCCAGCGCCTGGGTCTCGTACTGATTGACCTTACAGCCCAGGGTATAAAAGGCAAGTTTCATAGCATGTTCCTTTTCTGCCGATGGCGGGCGTGTTACGCCTCCTCCGGCTGCTTCAAATCTTGGGGCAGCAGCTGCATCAGCTGCTGCTTGGTGGGGGCCTCCATCTGGGCCACCCGGTCGGACTGGCGGGCCACCGCCTTTTCAAACTGGTTGCGCACATCCCGGGCGTTGCCGAAGTGCTCATCCCGCTGCTGATACAGGCGCTCAAAGTCCTGCCGCGCCCAGTCCTCAGCCTCGACGCTGAGCACATAGCCGTTTTTTTCGCACATACTGCGGAAGATCTCCAGCAGCTGTCCGCCGTCATAGTCCTCGAAGAAGAAATATTTGTTGAACCGGGACTCCAGCCCGGGGTTGGAATGAATGAATCGCTCCATCAAATTGGTGTAGCCTGCTACAATGACC
>CAYRYT010000102.1:0-6100 GCA_964428625.1 uncultured Oscillospiraceae bacterium
TGGAGTCGTACTTCAGCAGGTGAGCCAGCATCTTGGGAGAGGTCAGGTCGTTGATGGCAACGACTTCGAAGCCCTCAGCACCGAACATCTGACGGAAAGCCAGACGGCCGATCCGGCCGAAACCGTTAATAGCAACTTTAACAGACATGGGAATTTCCTCCATTTCAAAATTTCTGCTTGCGCAGAATCTTAGACATTGGTTGCGGGTTATATCGATATATCCGCACGGATTCATTATACAAGAAATGCCGCCGGTTGTAAAGTATCAAAACCGTCAAATCCGTAAAAATTTCGATTTTTTTCTTGTCAGAATGGATACTCCGCCAGGAAATCCCGAGCTTGCTCCGGCGTTGTCCCCAGGGTTCCCTGAAAAAAACCGTCCTTGCCGCCGCCCCGTCCCTGGCAGGCTTCCAGCAGGGCCTTGCCCACACGCACCGTCTCCCGGCTCTCGTCCGCCAGGCAGAAGGCCGTAATATCCCCCTTCCGGGACAGGACCGCGGCGGTGCCGCCGCACCGGGCGGCAATGGCCTGGGCCAGGGCCCGCGCCGCCCCGGGCTCCAGCCCCGGGTGGATATGGACCACATTCCCGTCCCCGGCATAGCCCCCGGCGATGGTGGCAAAAAGCTCCTTTTCCAGGGCAGCTGACCGGGATTTCTCCGCCGCCAGGGCCTCCAGCTGCTGCCGGGCCCCCTCCGCCGTCTGGGTCAGAGGGGTGGAAAAGGCCTGGGCCACGCGCTTATTCTGTCCGAAAACCCGGGAAAGATACCCATAGGCCTGGCTGCCGCACACCAGCTCCAGGCGGACACCCCCCTTGAACTTCACGCAGCTGAGGATCTTAATCAGGCCGATCTGCCCGGTTCTGGCCACATGAAGGCCGCAGCAGGCGCAGCTGTCCACATCCCCGATCTCCACAATCCGCACCGGCCAGGGCAAGGCCCGCTTGGTGCGGTAGGTCAGGGTCTCCAGCTCCTCCGGGCTGGGGATCCAGCAGCGCAGGGGCATATCCCGCCACACCGCCTCATTGGCCTCCCCCTCGATCCGTTCCATCATCTGCTGGGAAATCGGGCCGTCGAAGTCCACTTCCATGGCCTCTTTGCCCATGTGAAAGCCCGTATTGTGCCAGCCCAGGTAGCGGTGAACCAGGCCGGAGATAATGTGCTCCCCGGCGTGCTGCTGCATCAGGGGGAAGCGCCGCTCCCAGTCGATGAGGCCCCAGACCTGGCTGCCCACCGTCAAGGGGCCGTCGCACAGGTGGCAGATCTCCTCCCCCACCTCCCGGACTTCCAGCACCCGGGTCTCCCCCAGGGTGCCCGTATCCCAGCTCTGGCCGCCCCCCTCGGGGTAGAAGGCGGTGCGGTCCAGGGTAACCTGCCAGCCCCCCGCCGCCCGGTCACAGGTCAGCACCCGGGCGGTGAATTCTGTCAGGAAGGAATCCTGATAATAGAGTTTTTCCGTGGCCATGGTGTCTCTCCTCTCAGTTATTCCCCGGATTCCGGCTCTGTGGCCTCCGTCAGGATGCCCTCCATGGAGGTACCGATGGAATAGTGGAACACATTGTCCCGGGCCGGGTCCAGCCCCGTCAGCAGACCCCGCTCGGCATAGACCGCATGACTCAGGAACAGCAGGCTCACCAGCCGGCCGTCATCGGCGATCTGCTTGTGGAGGGTGAAATAGTTGCCGCTGTTTTCCAGGGCATTCATGCACAGGCTGTAGAAGCCCGCGTCGTTGATCTCGCCGTAGCTCATCCGCCCGTTGGGGGCGAAGAAGCTGGACAGATCCATATTGGGGGAGAGGCGGGTCTGGCCCAGGTAGAGGTCAAAGCCGCCCTGGCGCAGAGCCTGTTTATAGTCGGCCGTGCCGTAGCCCAGCACGGACACATCCAGGCCGCAGTCCCGGAGCATCTGGGCAATTCGCCGGGCTACCCGCAGGCGCAGGCTGTCGTCGGCATTGACCACCAGCCGCACCGGGCTTCCGGTGAGGCCCTTGTTCGACAGGACCTTGGTCAGCTTGGCGCTGTCCCAGCTGTACCGGGCGGCCAGGCCGCTGTCATAGAAGGGGGACAGGGGCGACGCAGGCAGAGACGCACTCCGGGCAAATCCGTTATAGAACTCCGCCGCCAGAGCATCCCGGTCCACGGCGTAGGTCAGCGCCGCCCGGATCTCCGGGTCGGAGAACAGATCGGAGCTCAGATTGCACCCCAGGTACAGAAACACACCGTTTTCGCAATCCCACAGTTCGTAGTCGCAGCGGTAGTCGGCATACCGGTCCGAGCCGGGATTGGTGCAGACCAGACTCACATCGTCAAACTGGAAGGCATCCCGGATCTGGGCCGGGTCCTGGGCCTGGGTCAGGTGGATCACGGAGGCATTCACCGCCAGATCCGACTTGCACCACCAGTCCGCCCGCTTGGTCAGGCGCAACTCCCCGGCGCTGCTGTCCAGGCGGTAGGGGCCGGTGCCCAGGGGGCGGTCGGATTCCACCTGGGCTGCCTTCACAATGGGCACATCCAGCAGCAGGGGCAGATTTTCATAGGCCACTTCCAGATCAAAGCGCACGCCCCCGTCCTCGGTGACGGAAATATCCTCCACCCGGGTGAAACGCCCCTGGTAATAGCCCGAATCCCAGGCCCGGCGCAGGCTGGCGGCCACATCCTGGGCCGTCACCTGGGTGCCGTCGGAGAAGGTGGCCTGGCGGATATAAAAGGTGTAGGTTTTCATGTCCGACGACCGGGTATAGTGGTCGCAGAGGACCGGCTCCGTCTCGTAATCCCGGTCGATGGTGAACAGGCCCTGGTACAGCAGACCGAACAGGGCCCGGTTGGTATCGTCGTAGCACTGGTAGGGGTTAAAGGACTCCTCCGGGTAGTAGACCATCTTCATTTCCTGAGCCTGCTCCTGGGGGGTGGTCACGGCGCTGGGCCCCGTCTCCCCTTCCTCCGGTGTCAGGCCGTCCCCCGTGGGGATATGGCCGCCGGTGCCGCCGCAACCCCCAAAGGACAGCATCAGGGCGGCGCTGAGGCAAAGGGCTAAGATTTTTTTCATAGCCTGCCCTCCTTACATACAATAATGGCTCCCTGGGAGCCCCGGTCGCCACCGGTATACCGGTGGGACCAGAAACGCCGGTTCCGGCACATGGTACATTCCCCGCTGATATCCAGGGCGGTCACCCCCGCCCTGCGGAGCAGGGCGGCGTTGATCCCCTTCAGATCGGGGTAATACTTTCCATCCCGCCGGGTGATGAACGCCCAGACCTCCCGGCCCAGGACAGCCTCCAGGGCCTCGGGAACCTCCCGGTCCGTCTGGAAGCAGCAGGGGCCGATGTTGGGGCCGATGGCGGCATGGATATTTGCCGGGTCACAGCCGAAAGCCGCCGTCATGGCCGCCACGGTCTTGCCGGCGATATCCGCCGCGGTGCCCCGCCACCCGGCGTGGGCCGCGCCCACCGCCCCGGTCACCGGGTCGTGGAACAAGATGGGGGTGCAGTCGGCGGTGAAAATCACCAGGCCCACCCCGGGATCCCGGGTAACCAGGGCATCACATTCCGGGTAATCCCGGTGATCCAGCCCCCGGCAGTCCACCCGGGTGACCGGTCGGACCCGGTCGGAATGGGTCTGGCGGGTGAGAACCAGATCCGTCGGGGCAAAGCCCAGGGCCTCCCCCAGGATCCGGTAGTTGGCCGCCACATTTTCCGGGGCATCCCCCCGGTGCATTCCCAGATTCAGGCTGGCCATGCTCCCGGTGCTGACACCCCCCAGACGGGTGGTGAAGCAATGGGGCACCGAGATCCCCGGGGCGGTGAGGTAGGTCAGGCTTCCCTTTTTGATTTCTTCCATCATGGCACGCTCCTGTGATGCCGAAAGCACCGGCTCACTGCTCCTTGTGCATACAGCACTTCTTGTACTTCTTTCCGGAGCCGCAGGGGCAGGGGTCGTTGGGCCCCACCTTTTTCTCCTTGCGCACCGGGGTTTTCTTCACCTGGGTAACGGCCGCGCCGGCGGTTCCGGTCTCCTTGGCCACCTTTTCCCGCTTGACCTCCTGCTGGGGAGCGATCCGGGCCAGGAACACCCGGCGCACCGTCTCCTCCCGGATGGCGGTGACCATGGCCTGGAACATCTCGAAGCCCTCTTCCTTGTAGGCGATGACCGGGTCATGCTGGCCGTAGGCCCGCAGACCGATGCCCTGCTTCAGCTCGTCCATGGCATCGATGTGATCCATCCAGTATTCGTCCACCACCCGGAGCATGGCCACCCGCTCCAGCTCCCGCATGAGGGGTGCGCCATAGGCCTGCTCCTTCCGGTCGTAGAATTCCCGGGCCAGGGCGCAGATTTCCTCCGTCAGGGACTGGGCGGTGGGATTGGCCCCGGGGACATAGGCCCCCTGGGGGAAGTAGATCCCGGCGAAGCGGTCGATCACCGCCTTCACCCCATTCTCATCCGCCACACCGCCGGACTCCGCCAGGGCGGTGGTCACGCCGGTGGACACCACCTCGGTGAGGAAATTCAGAGTATTCTCCCGCAGGTCCTCCCCGTCCAGCACCTTCTTGCGCTGGGCGTAGATCACTTCCCGCTGGGTATTCATCACATTGTCGTATTCCAGCACATTCTTCCGGATCCGGAAGTTCCGGCTCTCCACGCTCTTCTGAGCATTTTCCACCGCGCCGGAGAGGATCTTGGCATCGATGGGGGTATCCTCGTCCAGGCCCAGGGAGTCCATCATAGACACCACCCGGTCCGTGGCGAACAGACGCATCAGGTCATCCTCCAGGCTCAGGTAGAACCGGGAGGCGCCGGGGTCGCCCTGGCGGCCGGAACGTCCCCGGAGCTGATTGTCGATCCGGCGGGACTCGTGGCGCTCGGTGCCGATGATGAACAGGCCACCGGCAGCCCGGACCTTCTCCGCGTCGTCCCGGATCTGGGCCTTATAGTGGGCCAGCAGTGCCTCATACTGCCGCCGGGCCTCCAGGATCTCCCCATTGTCCGTCTCGGCGTAGGAGTCTGCCTCCGCGATAAGGGCCTCATCCATACCCTGGCGGCGCAGGTCGTTTTTGGCCATGTACTCGGCGTTGCCGCCCAGCATGATATCGGTGCCACGGCCTGCCATGTTGGTGGCGATGGTAACGGCACCCAAATGACCGGCCTGGGCCACGATCTGGGCCTCCTGCTCATGGTACTTGGCATTGAGGACATGGTGGGCAATGCCCTCTTTCTTCAGCAGCTTGCTGAGGATCTCACTCTTTTCGATGGAAATGGTGCCCACCAGCACGGGCTGGCCCGTGGCATGGCACTGCTTCACCTGGTCGATAATGGCCCGGAACTTTGCCGCCTCGGTCTTGTACACCACATCGGGGCAGTCCTGGCGGATGACGGGGCGGTTGGTGGGGATCTCCACCACATCCAGGTTGTAAATGGACTCAAACTCCTCCGCCTCCGTCAGGGCAGTGCCGGTCATGCCGGAGAGCTTGTTGTACAGGCGGAAGAAATTCTGGAAGGTGATGGTGGCCAGGGTCTTGCTTTCGCTGGCCACATCCACCCCCTCCTTGGCCTCAATGGCCTGGTGGAGGCCCTCGTTATACCGGCGGCCATACATCAGGCGGCCGGTGAACTCGTCCACAATGATGATCTGCCCATCCTTGACCACATAATCGATGTCCCGCTTCATCAGGCCCCGGGCCTTCATGGCCTGGTTCAGGTGATGGGAAAGGGTGGCATTGTCCGGGTCAGCCAGATTTTCCACGGAGAAGTATTTCTCCGCCTTGGCGATGCCGGAGGCGGTGAGGGACACGGTGCGGGACTTCTCATCGACAATGTAATCGCAGTCGTAATCGTCCTGAACCTCCTTGTCCTCAGTCTTGGCAAAGACCTGCTTGCGCAGGGTGGAGACGAAATAATCCGCCATCTCGTAGAGCTTGGAGGAATTCTCCCCCTGGCCGGAGATAATCAGCGGTGTCCGGGCCTCGTCCACCAGGATGGAGTCCACCTCGTCCACGATGGCGAAATTATGGCCCCGCTGGACCAGTTCCCTGGAATAGATGGCCATGTTGTCCCGGAGGTAGTCAAAGCCCAGCTCGTTGTTGGTGCAGTAGGTGATATCCGCGGCGTAGC
>CAYRYT010000103.1:0-6063 GCA_964428625.1 uncultured Oscillospiraceae bacterium
CCTGCCCGGCCGACAGCTCCCCTTGCTAGGGGGAGACTTTCACCTTTTCCAATGGGAGGTGCTTGCAGCGAGAGGGTAAAAAACTCCCCCCGTCCGAAAGTGGGCGAGGGGAGTGTTCAGATCGTCAAGCAGGTTCGGTGTCATCCGGCGAAGAAATGCCGAAATAGAGGTGGGTCTGGGTCGCTGCGTTGGCATCGTAGGCGATGGTGCCCTTCAGGGGCTCTTGGGCTTCGTCTGCGGTGTCGACTAGGGATTTTCCGTAGGGCAGATTCGCCAGAACGAAGCCGGAGGTGAAGGTGCTGCCGTCGTCCAGGGTAACGGTGTACACCAGCTGCGCCCGGGAGGTATCGGAGTTACCGGCCTGCACCACTTCATACTCCAGCTTGGAGATGGCGGTAATGGTGGTGACGCTGCCGCTCCGTTCCAGGCAGAACTTCCCGTCCTCGTTAAAGTAGATACAGTTGACCTCGCTGCCCTCCAGGTGGTCAGTGGCGAGTTTGTTGCACCGGGGGAGAATATTGAGCATATAGGTCTGGAGCACATCCGCATCCAGCTGGGCATTGGCGGAGGCGGAGGAGCGATTGTAGATGGTGTTGCCGGACATGAGCAGGGCCGTGCAGGCACCGCCCAGCATGACGATGATGGCGCAGCAGATGACCAGCTCCACCAGGGTGACGCCCTTCTTGTTACGGTTAATCATGGTCGAACACCCCCTCTGCGTTGGCTGCGAAGCCGGTGACGGTCTGTCCCTCATAGGTGAGGGACAGATACCAGCCACGGATTCTTGTTGGCTCGCTGTTGTTGAACAGCCATTCGGTTTTCGTAATCGTGATTCTTTCATCAGTCAGCTTTTTTTCTTTCAAACCGATTACGCTACCTGGTGTACCATCTTCGTTCGTCGCATACTCCACATACTCGTCGGAGCCGTTGGAGATAGCGGCGATGACAAAGTCCAGCTTCTGGGTGGCCTGGGCGTAGGCAGCGGATTCCTGGGAGGTTTCCAGGATTTTGGTGCCGCCGGAGGTGAGGAGGGGCAGGATGCCGGTGGCGAAGATGCCCAGCACCACCACGGCGATGACGGATTCCACCAGGGTAACGCCCCGCTTGCTCTTTTTGGGAAAGACATGTCTCATTGGGTGTTACCTCCTGTGAAGTTGCCGCCGCCGATGGTATTGTTGCCGAACAGACCCGTATCCACATAGGAATTGCTCAGATTGCCGTTTTCATCGATGTAGATGGAATAGTTGGCAAGTTCTTCAATGGGAACCTTCCAGACGGTGGCATCCTTGTTTTCTTCCTTGCTCAAATCCTCGGAAGTCAGTTCCTTGGCAGAGCAGAGTTCCGTAATAGAACGACCGGAGCCGTTTTGATCAGCGGGCTTTGCCTTGATGAAATAAAAACCCTTTGGAATTTCGTATTCTTTGATAATGAATGTACCATTTTTAATGATAACATCCTTCCCAAAGTAGACAAGGGTACCATTGTAGTTTTCGGCAGTATGCTGATTAAAGAGGCCCATGTATTCATTGGTGGTATATCCGCTTTCCTGACTGTTAATACAGAATCTAGTACCCAAACCCGCAACTTCACGAGTCATCTTAATCTCCGTCAAATTGGGGAAATAGATATAGTTTGAATAAATCCAGATGGATTTATTAAAGGCAGTAGCATCCAAAGTAGCTTCCGAAACAGTGATATATCGATCAGTTGTCTTGATACTGGCTGCATTATTAAAGAGCCAATTATCGGTTTTGCTGATATCATCAGTAGTATAAGTAACCATTAAGGTGTCTTCCGGAACATCGGTACCATTGAAGAAATCAAATCCATCCTTAATGCGACGAATGGTCTTGGAATAGGTGCGGTTATCAATGGTCACATTGGCCTGTTCGATATCCAGCTGGAGGGAATTCGTGTTGTACTTATAAAGTTCAAGAACACCAAGTGCCTGGAGGAAGATATTCTTCGTGGCCACATTATGCACCTTAAAGTGGCTGCCGTTGTTGTTCTTGGAAATGGTTTCCAAATCCAGGGACAGATACCGGGTGTAGATATCCACATTCCCGGGGATGGTGAGGGTGTCAGCGGCCAGCATAACACGGTTGGCAATGCGTTTGACATCACCTTCCACGGAATCGGCATAGGCACAGACCACATATTTGATGTTGCGTTTAACAAGTGTATTATCCGTTCTGCCATTGGGATCAAAGTCATCACTGCCCTTCAGGACACCATCCACAGTCCAGCCGATGGTCTCGCCGGAGACGATCCGGGCCAGCTGAGCGGGGGTTGCATAGGCGATATCCACATTCACATCGGGGAAAGCCTTGTAGCGCAGCCAGGTTTTCACCGTCTCGCTGGTGCTGCTGCCGGCATGATAGCCCGCCTGGGGGTTGTTCTCGTCGTAAGTGGTGTCCAGCTTCTGCTGGGTGAGATTTTTCAGGCTGGTGCCGCTGGGCAGGCGATAGAAGTGCCGGGCCTGCAGGGTGACGATGCCGAAGGCATTCTGGAACACGATATTATTCTTGGTGGAGATGAACAGGAGCACATCCTTACCCGCGGTGAAGGAATCAACCACGATATCGCCATCCACCTTGCCAGTATCATCGGCGAAGGTGCTTCCCAGCACCAGCAGGTCAGCCTTGAGGTAGATGGTATTGCCGAAGGGATTCAGGGAGCGCTCCTCGCCCATGAAGTACAGGCTCTTGCCGTTAATCACGGAGGTGGTGTGACCGTTGTTGTAGGTGACATTCACCACAGCGGGCAAGCGGAACACGCTGTCCAGATCCTTGTACTCCGAGCCGGGGATGATCACGCCGTAGTAGCGCACATCGGGGGTGTACTCCTTCTGCCAGCTGGGGATGGTCACGCCGTTCTCATCGTAGTTGCCGGTGGGCACACCGTAGACCAGCTGAACCATGCCGGGGGTGAGCTTGACGGTCTCGCTGCTGTCGGCTATGGGGCAGGCTTCGGGGAGCTTGTACCAGACGGGGGAGTTGTCGTCGGAGTTGATGCTGTACTGGAACATATCCTGTACGAGGTAGCCCGCCAGTTTCAGGCTGGGGGGCGTGACGGGGACATCCTGGGCCTCAAATGCGATTTGCGCATCATACTGCCAGGTGCCGCTGGCCAGAAGGGTGAAGCGGTAAGTGCCGTAGGGGAGGGTGAGGGTCATCGTTTCCTCTGTCAGGGGGAAGTAGTGGAGGGTGTCCGTAACCTCGTCGCCCATGCTGTCCTTGACCTTCTGGTAGGCGAGGTAGCGGCTGCCGACCTTATCCGTATCGCCCCAGCCGGAGACTTCCAGGGTCACATCGAAGCCGCTGGTGGAGGCGGTGAGGGTCGGGGTGACGGCGACGGATTCCTTCTCGATAATCAGCTTACCCAGGTGGTAGGCGTAGCCGGGCTGGGTATTGGTGCTACTGACCACGGCCACCAGGTCGTAAACACCGGGGTTCTTGGGCTGATTTGTCTCACCGTTGTAGTAGATGGTGACATCCGTGGGCAGGCTTTCGGTGCCGGTGTAGGTCGTATTCACGTTATCGTGGCTGGGAACCGGGATATACTCCACCGCCGGTGCCGCATCGGGAATGGGGATGAAGTACAGGGGCGTGGAGTTCTTGCTGGCACTGGAATTACCATTCCAATAGACTGAAATTTTCCCCTGGTTATTTATTGTGCAGCTACAGGAGTATTCTGTTTGCACACAGATTTTGTTTTCTCGGCCGTCGGAGTATTTAATTTCCTTTCCAGATGCACTCAGACTTACCTTGAGGTTCCAATCGTAATGATAACCGATGAAACTGTCGCAGCCTCCCACCAATGATAGATAGTAGCCACTGCCATTCTTGAGGGTGCCAATATTATTGCCGTCCTTGGTGACGGTCCACAGATATGCTTTGTCAGGAATCTTGGACAGAATGCCTTTGTTCCCGACGATTTGTCCGTCGTTATCTCCTGTGAAGATTGCGTTAGAGCCGAGAGAGATGTCGGAACGGTTTGTATATGTGTAGGCGTAGTTACTATCACTACTACCCCGAATCAGATACTCCCGGCCACTCTCCAGCTCATCCACGGAAACGGACTTCCAGGGATAGAGGGTGCAGATAAAGGACACAGCGGACTTTTCGTAAACAACACCGTTGCTGTAATAGGCGGGCTTGTAGCAGTAGAAGTAGTAGGTTTCTTCCTCATCTGCTTCATTGTAGATGGGAAGTTCAATTCCGGTTGCATAAGCAGTGCTAGAACTTGCGACCCAGTGCATGGGGATTTCATTTTTTTCCTTATTTTCCTTCTTGGCAGCAGCAATTTCCGAAGCGGTGCAGTAGCCGTACTGAACCGTGCTGGTGTCGTTTCTAGAGCTGTCCACATCCTTGGTTCGTTCAAAGGAAACTTCAATCTTGCCTGCCTCGGTCACCTTGCCGTCTTTGATAACTCTGGCGGTGTATGCCAGGGAATATAGTTTTGCGGTGGGGGCATTCTGCTTCTGAGTGGTAATGTCTGCTCCACCGTCGCCCATCCCCACCCCGGTGATGGGCAGGACATTATAGGTCTTCCCGGCATCGTAATTTCCCGTGCCCGGATAGTCCAGGGTGATGGTATACAGGCCATAGCCGGTGGGCTCCTTCTTATCGTCCAGCTCCTTGCCGTTGGCGTAGACGGTGAAGTCAGCCACATCCACAGTCTCACCGCCCAGGCGGATGGTCAGCTGGTACTTGCCGTCCATTTGGGTCAGGTTCAGGTAGCCGTCGGCGTTTTTGTCCGCCGTCTGGGGCAGGATCCAGGTCTGCTCCGTGAAGCCGTCGGTCAGGGGGGACAGGGACTCCTGGGTCGTTGTGGCGGCCAGGGCCGTGGTCTTGAACACGGCGGGGTAATCCCTGGAGCTGGCGTAGGCGCTGGTGTAGGTTCCGTCCGTGTTGGCCTTGTAGGGCAGCAGATACTCCTCAAAGGTCCATTGCTTCGTTGTGGCGTTATAGAATTCTTCGCCACCCTCTGCGGTGTTCCAGTCGATGGTGGAATCCCAGATCGTCTCGGCACCCAGCTTGCCGTCCACCACCACGAAATCGCTCAGGGGGAGGGCGGCGTTGCCCTCGTAAGCCTCGGGGTGGATCAGCAGGGAGCCGTTGGGGGTGTACTGCACCGTGTAGGTCAGACCCTTCTCGCCCTTGTGGAAGGTGGTGATGAGGATCTCGTAGGTGCCGTCGTTCTTCTGGCAGCAGGCGCAGATGGCCTCCACCCGGTCGCCGGCCACGGTCTTGGGGGTGTCCTTGAAGTCGTCTGTCCGATTGATGGTTTGTGCGTCGATCAGATCGGAATAATTCGTATTCAGCGTGACACCATTGTACTTAGGAATTGCCTCATAGGTACCATCGTCGTTTTTTACCACGGCGAAGGTGTAGGGCGAGATCTCCTCGACGATCCGCTGCAACTCGCTTTTGGCGAATTCGATGGCGGAGCGGGAGGCGAGGTACTGGGTATAGCCCAGCTGGGTCTGGATGGCCTGGGTGCCGGTGGTGGTCATCAGGGGCATGATGCCCATGACCCAGATCACCAAGGCGGCGCCGATGATGACCACCAGGCCCAGGGAGCTGCCTCGCTTGTCCCGCCGGGTGAGGCGGTTCAGGAATGCTTTCAGTTTTTTCATATTCAAACCTCCGTTTTTTCTTGGAGTGGATTTATGGATGGATAGGCTCCCCTTGGCAAGGGGGATGCGCCGCCCAAAGGCTCCCCTTAGCAAGGGGAGCTGTCATGCGAACAGCATGACTGAGGGGATTGAAGCTACCGACTTCTGGGGAAGTTCCGACCTTCCACCCCCTCCGGCACGGCGTTCGCCGCGCCACCTCCCCCTACCAGGGGGAGGCATATTAGGCTCCCCTTACTAAGGGGAGCTGTCATGCGAACAGCATGACTGAGGGGATTGAAGCTACCGACTTCTGGGGAAGTTCCGACCTTCCACCCCCTCCGGCACGGCGTTCGCCGCGCCACCTCCCCCTACCAGGGGGAGGCATATTAGGCTCCCCTTACTAAGGGGAGCTGTCATGCGAACAGCATGACTGAGGGGATTGA
>CAYRYT010000104.1:0-5916 GCA_964428625.1 uncultured Oscillospiraceae bacterium
TTGCCATGTAGGCGGCCACGGTGCCGCCGCCGCCCTGATCCACCTTGCCCAGGGTGGCAGTCTGCCAGGCCACACCTGCCTTGTCCAGGGTGGTGCGCACATGGCTCATTGCCTCGGCGGAAGCGTCGGAAGCGCCGCTCTTGCCCCGGGAGCCGGTGTACTTGCAGATGGCAACGCCGTAGTTGAGCATGGAGTTGTTCCGGCGGTCGCAGGTCTCCGCAAAGTTGGGGTCAAAGGCATTGGACACATCGGCGGACAGGCAGAAGGAGTTGGCGAAGCACTGGCGCAGGTTCACGCCCTGGGCGTCGCACAGCATCCCCATGAAATACTCAAAGGCCTGGCTCTGCATACCGGAGATGCCCACGGAGCCGATCTCCTCCTTGTCTGCCAGGATGCACACAGCGGTGTGCTTGGGGGTTTCCATATCCAGCAGGGGCTCGATCTCCGCGTAGGCGCAGACCCGGTCATCGTGACCGTAGGCACCCAGCAGGCTCCGGTCCAGACCCACCTCCCGGCACTTGCCGGCGGGGACAATGTTCAGCTCGGCGCTGAGGAAATCCTCCTCCACAATACCGTACTTCTCATTCAGGAGCTTCAGGATGTTCAGCTTCACCAGGTCGCTGCCCTCTCCCTCCAGGGGCTCGGTGCCCAGGATCACATTCAGCTGCTCACCGGCGATGGCCTGGGCCGCGGTCTTCTGCATCTGGTCGCCGCTGAGGTGGATCAGCAGGTCGGAAACCACCAGGATGGGATCCGTGTCCTCCTCACCGATGGTGATGGTGACGGTGGAGCCGTCCTTCCGGCACACCACACCGTGGATGGCCAGGGGCACGGTGACCCACTGGTACTTCTTGATGCCGCCGTAGTAATGGGTCTTGAAATAGGCGATTTCGGAATCCTCATACAGGGGATTGGGCTTCAGATCCATCCGGGGAGAGTCCACATGGGCGGCGCAGATATTGGCACCCTGGGCCAGGCTCTCGCTGCCCACCACGGCCAGCAGGACACTCTTGCCCCGATTGTTCAGGTAGACCTTGTCGCCGGGCTTCACATCCATGCCGGGGACCAACTCCCGGAAGCCATACTCCCGGGCCTTGGCCACAGTCCAGGCAGTTGCCTCCCGCTCAGTCTTGCAGGCATCCATAAAAGCGCTGTAGCGCTTGGCATAGCTTTCCATTTCTTCTCTCTGCTGGGCGGTGAGCTTGGCGAAGCCATTCTTCCGGGTCATCAGCAGGGAGTCACGCAGTTCTTCAGTGGTCATGTTCGTTCCTCCTAATTTGTTTTTCTCCTGTGGGCATATGCCCAGGGATCATCTTGCTTCCATTATACCGATTTCCTGTAAAAAAGCAAGACATTTTCCTTCAAACCCACGGATACTTTCGGAATTTTCCAGTAAATAGTCACATCGGGCGGCGAACCATTCCGGTTCGTGCTGGGCACGGATCCGGGCAGCGGCGTAGTCCCGGGAGATCCCGTCCCGGGCCATAAGCCGGGCAATACGGGCCTCCTCCGGGGCAGACACCGCCACGGTCACATCGCAAAGCTCCGCCAGCCCACCCTCGAACAGGGCAATGGCATCGACGGCCGCCAGGGCGGGCTTTTCCGCCAGGGCCTCCAAAACCTTGGCCTTCACCGCCCTGTGGGTGATGGCATTCAGATCCTGCAGAGCCTGGACATCGGCAAAGACAATGGCCCCCAGCCGTTTTCGATCCAGTTTTCCCGCCGTCACCACCCCGGGGAACCGGGCATCGATGGCCCCCAGCAGGGCTGCATCGGTGCGCAGCAGTTCATGGTAGATAGAATCACAGTCCAGCACCAGTCCGCCCCGGCGGCGGATGCAATCCAGCAGCGTCGTTTTGCCGCAGCCGGTGCCGCCGGTAATGCCCAGGATCATACCTCTGCCTCCGCGTCCACAATATGGAAGGCGGCAGCTTTTTTCAGCCGGTTCTGAACGGCGTAGGCAATGCCCCCGCCCACGGGGCAGCGGGCATAGACCTGGTGGATCCGGGGATCGTCCAATTGACGCAGGGCATCAAACAGCCCGGCGGACAGGGTCGCCACATCCTCCTCCCGGCCATAGGCCAGGGGGTCACAGTCCCGGTACAGAGGCAGCTCCTCCTGGAAGCACAGCACCCGATCCCCGGGGACAAAATGGGCGTGGATGTAAGCCGCGGCCTTCTCCCGGGAGCCTGCCACGATGACCACCGGCTCCTGGGGAGCATAGTGACGGTACTTCATCCCTGGGGCTTTCACCACCGCATCCTTGTCGATTTGGGCGGTGACGGCCTTGTCAATGACCAGGTCCCCCAGAACCTCCAAAAGCTCCTCCGGGGTGATTCCGCCGGGCCGCAGGAGCCGGGGGCGGCTGTCCGTTAAATCCACGATGGTGGACTCCACCCCCACCCGACAGGGGCCGCCGTCCACCACGGCATCGATCCTGCCGTCATGGTCGTGAAGGACATGGGCGGCGGTGGTGGTGGAGGGTTTGCCGGAGATATTGGCAGAGGGGGCGGCAATGGGCACACCGGACAGGCCTATGATCTGCCGGGTCACCTCGTTGTCCGGGCAGCGGACGGCCACGGTGGACAGGCCGCCGGTGGTGCTCCTGGGCACCACATCCCGGGCAGGAAGGACGATGGTCAGGGGCCCGGGCCAGAACCGCGCCGCCAGGTCATAGGCAGCGGGGGGAATGGAATGGCAGAAGCGTTCCATTTCCCGGGGCTGGCTGATGTGCAGGATCAGGGGATTGTCCTGGGGACGGCCCTTGGCCCGGAAGATCTTGGCCACCGCTTCTTCGTCCAGGCCGTTGGCACCCAGGCCGTAGACCGTCTCCGTGGGGATGGCCACCAGCCCGCCATTGAGGATGATTTCCGCCGCAATTTCCGGGGTCTTCCCATCTGCGGCGGGCAAATATTGGGTTTTCACTGAAATCCCTCCTATGGGAAGGGGAAACTGCCGGGGCCCTGGCCCCACGCTTCCCCAGAATGGAAAACCAGGCAGCCGCGGTCGCAGCTGCCCAGTCGGTACGCTCTGAAATTAGACAGTGGGCTGGTTAGCTGCCTCGATGATCTTCACGAACTTCTCGGGAACCAGGGAAGCGCCGCCGATCAGGCCGCCGTCGATGTCGGGCTGAGCCAGCAGCTCGAAGGCGTTCTTGTCGTTCATGGAGCCGCCGTAGAGGATGGAGATAGCCCGGGCATTCTTGGAGGAGTAGAGCTTGCGCACCACGGTACGGATGGTCTCGCAGACTTCCTCAGCCTGCTCGGGAGTAGCGGTCCGGCCGGTGCCGATGGCCCAGATGGGCTCGTAGGCGATGATGACCTTACGGATCTTCTCCTCGGGCACACCTGCCAGACCCAGCTTGATCTGCATGGTGATGTGCTCGGTGGTGATACCGGCCTCACGCTGCTCCAGGGTCTCGCCGCAGCACATGATGGGGATCAGGCCCGCATCCAGGGCAGCCAGGACCTTGGCATTGACATCGGCATCGGTCTCGCCGAACATCTCCCGGCGCTCGGAGTGGCCAATGATCACATACTTGCAGCCAGCATCCACCAGCATATTGGTTGCAATCTCGCCGGTGTAAGCACCGCTGGCGTTGGCGTTGCAGTTCTCGGCACCGATGCCCACCCGGGTCTCACGCATGGCCCGGACAGCGGCGGGGATGCACACGGCGGGGACGCACAGGGCGACATCGCACCAGCGGCCCTTGGGCATGATGGCCTTGAGCTGGGTCATAAACTCCTTGGTCTCGGAGGGGGTCTTGTTCATTTTCCAGTTACCGGCAATGACGGTCTTACGGTATTTTCTGTTCATGGTAGTTCTCCTAACTATGTGCTCATCGAAAAACGATGGGGAAATTTCCGGGACGCTGTCGGAGGGAGCCTCCGGCAGCACAGCGGGTGCTTACTTATCCTGCAGGCAGGCGATGCCGGGCAGCTCCAGGCCCTCCAGGAACTCCAGGGAGGCACCGCCGCCGGTGGAGATGTGGGTGATCTGGTCGGCAAAGCCCAGCTGCTCACAGGCAGCAGCGGAGTCACCGCCGCCAACGATGGTGATGGCATCGGAATCCGCCAGAGCCTGGGCCATGGCGATGGTGCCCTTTGCCAGAGTGGGGTTCTCGAACACGCCCATGGGGCCGTTCCAGACCACAGTCTTGGCGTTCTTCACAGCATCAGCAAACAGCGCGCAGGTCTGCTCGCCAATGTCCATGCCCTCCTTGTCGTCGGGGATCTGGGACACGGGGACGGTGACCACATCCACGGGGCCATCGATGGGGCTGGGGAACTCGCCCACAACGCAGTCCACGGGCAGCAGGAGCTTGACGCCCTTGGCCTCAGCCTTGGCCATCATTTCCTTGCAGTAGTCGATCTTGGACGCATCCAGCAAGGACTTGCCCACGGTGTAGCCCTTGGCAGCCTGGAAGGTGTAGGCCATGCCGCCGCCGATGATCAGGGTATCCACCTTCTCCAGGAGGTTGTTGATGACATTGAGCTTATCAGAGACCTTGGCGCCGCCCAGGATGGCCACGAAGGGACGCTCGGGGTTGGCCAGAGCCTTGCCCATGATGGAAACTTCCTTCTGGACCAGGTAGCCGGAAACGGCGGGCAGGTAATCCGCCACGCCGGCGGTGGAGGAGTGGGCACGGTGGGCAGTGCCGAAGGCATCGTTGACGAAAATATCCGCCAGGGAGGCCAGGGCCTTGCTCAGCTCGGGATCATTCTTGGTCTCGCCCTTGATGAACCGGGTGTTCTCCAGCAGCATCACATCGCCATCCTTCAGCGCAGCAGCCTTGGCCTTGGCGTCCTCACCGGCCACATCGGCGGCCATGATGACTTTCTTGCCCAGCAGCTGGGAGATGCGCTCAGCCACGATCTTCAGGCTCAGCTCTTCCTTCCACTCGCCCTTGGGCTTGCCCATGTGGGAGCAGAGGATGACCTTGGCATTATGCTCCACCAGGTACTTGATGGTGGGCAGAGCGGCAACGATACGCTTGTCAGAGGTGATCTGACCGTTCTTGGTGGGCACATTGAAATCGCAGCGGCACAGAACCCGCTTGCCGGTAACCTCAATATCCTCGATGGACTTCTTATTGTAGTTCATAATGATTCCTCCAAAATTACCGAAGTATCTTCACTTCGCATTTTTCCAAAATCCTGCAAGCCGGGGAAATCCAGCTGGCGCAGCGCCTCATAGACGGTGATGGCCACGGAATTGCTCAAATTCAGGCTCCTGGCACAGCCGCGCATGGGCAGCCGGATGCACGCATCCCGGTGGGCCTCCAGAAAATCCTCCGGCAGTCCTCTGGTCTCCTTACCGAAGAACAGGTAGCAGCCATCGGCAAACCGGGCCTGGGTATAGCTCCGGGGAGCTTTTGTGGACAGGCACCACATTTGCTTGACTTGGTTTTTCTGAAAAAACTGGTCCAGGTTGTCGTAGTCCAGCACCTCCACCAGGTTCCAGTAGTCCAGGCCCGCCCGCTTGACCGCCTTGTCGGAGATGTCAAAGCCCAGGGGCCGGATCAGATGGAGCCGGCAGCCGGTAGCCGCGCAGGTACGGGCAATATTTCCACAGTTCTGGGGGATTTCCGGTTCCACCAGCACAATATTGATCATTGCCTCACCTCATTTTCCCGCTGGGAATGCACCCAGCTCGCCACTGCATATTGTATGTCAAAATCCCCTGAAAATCAATAAAAAAAACAGGACTTTTTTGAACTTTTCATAGTATTCACTAAAAAAGCAGTTCCACCGGCGGAAATTTGTGGATTTTGCGCTGTTGAATTGGTCTTTCCGGTTTTTTCTGCCAATTTCCCCGGGAAACCGGAAGAAATCCCACCATTTCTCCCAGATACCGGTTGGTTGCTCCTCGCCCTGTAGGGCCCGATTCTTAATCGGCCAGCAAAGCCTCCCCCTG